>DATHJG010001167.1:0-14789 GCA_035489875.1 Solirubrobacteraceae bacterium
CCAGGCGGCAGCCGGACCGCCGTGGAGGCTCAGGACCGTCGGGACGGGGCCGTCGTGACCGTGGGGGCGCAGGAACCAGCCTTCGAGCGGCGTTCCGTCCGGCGCGGTCGCGCGCAGGTGCTCGACCGCGAAGGTGGCCGCCGCGGGGAAGCGGCCGGCGTTGAGCGCGGTCAGGCGGCGGCGCGCTGCGGGACCGGGCGGCGCGCCGGCCGGGGCGGGCGGGCTGGACATCCCGACATCGGCGAGCCACAGGTCGGGCGGCTCGTGCATCGTGCTGACCGCCAGCAGCAGCCGGCCGCAGCGCGCGTCGAGCGGCACGCACGCGCAGTCGCCGGTGACGGTGCGCGCGGCGGCGCCGGCCGCTGCGTCGATCCGCCACACCTCGCCGCGGCCCCCGGCCTGCACCGCGACGTATGCGGCCCCGTCGTCGGGATCGACGGCGATGCGCGGCGCCGCGAAGGTCGTGAAGGCGGGATGGTCGGCCTGCAGGATCGCGAACAGCCAGCCGTCGACGTCGTCGCCGCAGCGTCGCAGCTCCGTCCCCTCGCCGTCGGTCACGACGAGCCCGATCGGCTCACCGGCGCCGATGAAGTTCGCGGTCGTGCGCAGGATGCGCCCGTCGGGCAGCCACGCAGCCGCCGGCGGGTAGACGCGGAACTCGTCCGAGGTCCAGAGCGTCGCGACCGAGCCGGAGGCGACGGTGCAGACGCGCAGCGCCCAGGTCGGCAGGTCGCCGTCGAGGTCGAGACAGACATACAGCAGGCGCTCGCCGTCGGGGGACCACTGCGCCGAGACGACGTGGCCGCCGTGGTCGGTTAGGCGGCGCGGCTCCGGGGCGCCGGACGTCAGCACGAACAGCTCCTGGACGATGTCGTCGAGCAGCCCTGCGCCGTCGATCCGCCAGATCGTGCGCCGCACGCGGACCGGCTGCGCCGGGTCGCGCGGCGGTCGGACCGGGGCGCTGAAGGCGATCGCCCCGCCCGCCGGCGCGCACAGCGGACCGATGGCGCCGAGGCCCCAGGGCAGCGCGGCGAGCGCCACCGGCTCGTCACCGCCGTCGCGGTCGACGCGATACGGCTGGAAGCCCGTGCCGTCGTGGAGGCGGAACGCGATCGTGCGCCCGTCCGGCGCCCACGATGGCGTCGTCGCGAACGTGCCCGCGGGGCTGAGCGGATGTGCGTCGTCGAGTGCGAGCGCGTCGTCGCCGCCGGTGGGAGCCACCCACAGCCGCGCGACGTCCGCGAGCGGCTCGCGCTGCACCGTCGCGACGGCCATGGCGACGTGCCGCCCGTCCGGGGAGAGCCGGGCGTCGAGCGGCGCGGCGAGGTCGAGCACGCCGTCCGGCGGCAGCGGAGCGGGACGCTCCATGGCGGTCATCTCCTGATCGAGGGTGGGGTGGGCGCCTCGAGCCGTGGTACGGCGTCGAGCAGCGCGCGGGTGTAGGGGGCCTGCGGTACGGCGAAGACGTCGGCGATCGCACCCTGCTCGACGATCCGCCCGCGGTGCAGCACCGCGACGTCGTCGCACACCTGGCTGACGACCGCGAGGTCGTGCGAGATGAACAGCAGCGTCAGGTCCAGCTCGGCGCGCAGGTCGCGCAGCAGGTCGAGCACGCCGGCCTGGACCGAGGTGTCGAGCGCGGACGTGATCTCGTCGGCGATCAGGATCGCCGGGCGCGCGGCCAGCGCGCGGGCGATCGCGACGCGCTGGCGCTGGCCGCCGGAGAGCTGATGCGGATAGCGCTCGGCCAGCGCGGGGTCGAGCGCCACGTCCCCGAGCAGCCGCTCGACGTCGCGCGCCCGCTCCGCAGCGCGCAGCGTGGGGTCGCACCCCTCCGCGATCGCGGCGGACACGGTCATGCGCGGGTTGAGCGAGGCGTAGGGGTCCTGCGGCACGAGCTGGACCCGGCGCACCGCGGAACGCCGGGAGGCACCGCGCAGCGCCGTCAGCTCCTCGCCGTCGAGCTGCACCGAGCCCGACTGCGCGCTGACGATCCCGACGATCGCCCGGGCGATCGTCGACTTCCCGGAGCCCGACTCGCCGACGAGCCCGAGCGCGCGGCCGCGCCGGAGCGCGAAGCTCACCCCGTCGACGACCGGCGCGGCACTCGCGTCGTAGCCGATGCGCAGGTCCCGCACGGCGAGCGCGGTCGCGGGATCCGTCCCGCCGTCGTCAGGGCGCTCGCGCGCGCCGTCGCCGCGGGCGTCGAGCAGCGGCGCCGCCGCGAGCAGCGTGCGCGTGTGCGGGTGCTGCGCGTCTCCCGCCCGCAACCGCTCGATGGGCAGATCCTCGACGATCCGCCCGTGCTGCATGACGAGCACGCGATGGCAGAGCTGGCCGACGACGGCGATGTCGTGTGAGATGAACAGGATCGCCGCGCCGTGCCGCTCGTTCGCGCGCCGCAGCAGGAGCAGGATCTCCGCCTGGACGGTCACGTCGAGCGCGGTCGTCGGCTCGTCCGCCACGATCACCGACGGGTCGTTGACGAGCGCGCCGGCGAGCATCACCCGCTGGCGCTGCCCGCCGGACAGCTCGTGGGGATAGCGGCGCAGCTTGCGCTCCGGCTCCGGCAGGCGGACCTCGTCGAACGCCTGCACGGCCGCACGCGCGGCCGCAGCTCGGCTCGCGCCGCCGTGCACGCGCGCGACCTCGGTCACCTGCGAGCCGATCCGCAGCGCCGGGTTCAGCGACGACGACGGGTCCTGGAAGACGACGCCGAGGCTTGTCGCGAGCGCCCGCGGGTCCGCCGACCCGAGCAGGTCGATCTCGCCGATCCGCAGCTCGGCGGCGGTCAGCGCGAGGCCCCCGGGCAGCAGCCCCGCGATCGACATGGCGGTGAGCGTCTTGCCGCTGCCGGACTCGCCGACGAGCCCGACGATCTCCCCGCGCTGCAGCGCGAAGGAGACGCCGCGCACGAGCTCGGCGCCGCCCGCGCCGCGAACGTGGAGGTCGCGCACGACGACGTGCCCGTCGACGACGCCGCCGGCGTCCGTCGCCGGCGCCGGCGCATCGGCCAGGGCGGGCGCCGCGGCCCGCGCGACCGCCCTGGTGCCGAGCGCGCCGGGCGCGAGCGCGACCGCGATGCCGTCGCCGAGCAGGCCCGCGAAGAGGCCGATCAAGAGGATGCCGACGGCGGGACCGATCGTCTGGACCGGGTTCGTGTAGAGCGACTGCAGGCCCTGGTTGAGCAGGCTCCCCCAGTCGTAGGAGGGGGGCTGGACGCCGAGGCCGAGGAACCCCAGCGCCGACAGCGACACGACCGCCGAGGCGAAGCAGATCGACGTCAGGATCAGCAGCGTGTCGCGGATGTTCGGCACGATGTGGCGGCGCAGGATCCAGCCACGGTGGCGCCCGAGCAGGCGCGCGACGACGACGTGGTCGCGCCCCGAGACCGTCGTGGCGAGGCTGTTCGTCATGCGCGCGAACGCAGGCGTGAGCGCGAGCCCGACCGCGAGCGTCGCGCTCCAACCGCTCGGGCTGAGGACCGTGGCGACGACGATCGCGAGCAGCACCGCCGGGAAGGCGATCAGCAGCTCGATCGCGCGCTCGCCGACCGCCCGCATGCGCCTGCCCGCGAGCGCGACCGCGGTGCCGAGGAGCGCGCCGAGGCCGAGCGCGACGAGTGTCGCGCCGGCCGCCATCAGCAGCGTCAGGCGCGCGGCGACGAGCGTCCGAGCGAGCATGTCATGGCCGAGCACGTCGGTGCCGAGCGGGTGCTGCCACGACGCGCCCTGGCGCAGCTGGTCCGTGAGCTCGTCCGCGCGGCCCCCGGCGACGAGCGGCGCGACGATCGCGACGAGGATGAGCGCGCCGAGCCCCATGAGGCCGACGCGGGCGGCGGTGGAGAGCCGGCGCGCGCTCACGTCCCGGACCGCCTCCGTCGCGGGTCGAGCGCTCCAAGCAGCCCGTCGACGAGCATCGTCGCGACGACGGCGACGAGCCCGAGCACGATGACCGCGCCCTGGATCACCGGGTAGTCGCGCACGGCGATCGCGTCGACCACCCGCGAGCCGAGCCCTGGCCACGCGAACACGCTCTCGGCGATGATCGTGCCGCTCAGCAGACCCGCGAGCAACAGGCCGGCGTAGCTCAGCGTCGCGGTCATCAGGTTCGGCAGCGCGTGCCGCGCATAGAGGCGCAGCGGCGGCAGTCGCTTGCTGCGCGCGGCGCGCATGTAGTCGAGCTCGAGCACGGTCGCTGTCTCGCGCCGGACGATCCGCGCGAGCGTGCACGTCGGCGCGAGGCCGACCGCGATCACCGGCAGCACGATCGTGTCGAGCGAGTCAGACCCGCCCGGGGGGAACAGGCCGAGCGTGATCGCGAAGACGAGCACGAGCAGCGTGCCGGCGACGTACTCGGGGAACGACGCGCCGATGCTCGTGAGCGCCTGGAAGGCGGCGTCGAGCCGCGGTCGCCCGCTGCGGCAGAGGACGGCGACCGTCATGCCCAGCGCGATCCCGGCCACGAACGCGAGGACCGTCGCGAGCAGCGCGAGCGCGAGCGTGTACGGCAGCGCGTCCTCGATGATCGTCCGCACCGACTCGCCGGTCTCGAAGGAGCTGCCGAGATCCCCCTGGGCGAGCCGGCCCACGTAGTCGCCGAACTGCTGCGGCAGCGTTCCGTCGAGGCCGAGCTGGTCCCGCACGACCGCGACCTGCTCGGCGGTCGCCTGCGTGCCGACCGCGCTGCGGGCGGGATCGCCGGGAATCAGGCGTACGAGCAGGAAGCTCGCGACGACGAGGCCGGCGAGGACGCACGCGACGCCGGCGGTCTTGCGCAGGACGGCGCCGAGCAGGCCGCCGGCGCGGGCGGGTGGGCGCGCGCCGGCGGCGATGGGCTCCGTACGGCTCACCGAACCCGGATCGTCCCGAGGTCGGGCAGCCCTCCCTGGGGAGCGAGCACCGAGACGCCATCGCGCGCGACGATCGACAGCGGCAGCGTGCTCAGCGGCAGCACGTCGACGCGGGCGTTGAGCGCGTGCTGGACCTGGCCCCACGCGGCGCAGCTCTCCGGCCCGACCTGCGTGATCGCCTTGCCGAGCGCGGCGGCCGCCTGCGGGTTCTGGGCGCCGCCGAAGTTCGTGCCTTTCGGCGGAGCCGCGCCGGTCGTCTGGCTGATCGGGATGATGATGCTGCCCGCCGGGTTGAGCGCCGGGACGACCGACAGCTCCCAGTCGCCCTTGCCGCTCGTGAGCGTCTGCGACCAGGTCGCCGTGTCGCTGTTGCGCAGCTTCGCGTCGACTCCGACGTCGCGCAGCGCCGCCTGGATGTACTCCTGACCGGCGCCGCCGCCGAGCTGGGTCGTGCCGATGATCGTGACCGTCCCCGCCTTGCTCAGCGCGGCGCGCGCGGCGGCCGCGTCGAGCGTGGGCACGGCCGCGCCGGCCGCGTCGTCGAAGCACTCGGTCGTCGGGCCGACGACGCTCGGGATCACCGTGCCGCGCCCGAAGGTCGCGGCGTTCGCGAATGCCTCACGGTCGATCGCCTGCGCGACGCCGCGCCGCAGCGCCTCGTCGCTCATGCTGGTGCCCTGCTCGTTGAACGCGAGCCAGACGGTGCCGCCGTCCTTCTGCGTGACGGTGAAGCCGGAGTCGTTCGCGACGCGGTCGACATCCGGGCCGCCGAGCAGCGCGATGTCGAGTTTGCCGGACACGAGCATGTTGACGGCGGTGCTCTCGTTCGCGACGACATCGAGCTGCAACGTCGTCGGGGCCGCGCCGGCGTCGCTGCCGCCGAGCTTCGGTCCCCAGGTGTAGCCGCTGCGGCGCCGCAGCGAGAATCGCCGGCCTGGCGCGGCGCTCTCGAGCTCGTACGGGCCGGTGCCGAACGACTTCGACGCGAGCGCGTTCGGGTCTTTCAGACCCGCCGGGCAGACGATGCCGGTCCACGGCATGGCGAGGCCGGGCAGCAGCTGGGACCACGGGCCGCTCGTGCTCACCGTGACACGGCCGGCGGTGTCGTCCGCCTTCACCGTGACCTTGTTGGGCCCGAACGACGCGCCGACGTACGGCGCCGCGGTGGCGGGATCGACGAGCCGTGTGAGCGAGGCCGCGACCGCCGAGGGCGTGAGCTTCGTCCCGTCCGAGCAGGTCACGTCCTTGCGCAATTGGAGCGCGACGGAGGTGGGCGCCGACTTCCACGACGACGCGAGGCCCGCGACCACCTTGCCGCTGGCGTCGAGTCGCACAAGCGTGTCGTAGAGCCCGCCGAGGGCGATCGCGTCGGCCTGGTTGGCGGCTTTCGCCGGGTCGAGCGCGGGGTTCGACGCGATCGCGATCGTCACGCTGCTGCGCGCCTGCCCGCCTGTGCTGTCCGAGCCCGACCCGCAGCCGGCGAGCACAGCAGCGACGGCGGTTGCGGCCGCGATGAGCCCGAGCGCCGTCGTGCGCCCAGGCGGAAGCCCGGTCCGTCGTGCGTCCACTGCAATCCCTCCCGTGGATCGAGCCGGCGCGACCGCCGACGAGGTGCTATGGGACAGGAACCATAGCATTGATCCAAAGGAAAGTGGCAAGCGTCACGCGTTGTTCTCCTGGGCCGATCGAGCAACGTGTCGCACACCGCTCAAGGTCTGCAACGCATGGCTTTGGAGCTGTCGAGGCTGGGCGCCGGCGGCGCGCCCGTCAGGTCGCGGCCGGCTCCTCGATCGCGGCGAGCACCTCGTCCCACGTCGTCGTGAGGTGGCGCTCCATCGCGCGACCGGCACGTTTCGGGTCACCGGCGCGCAGCGCGTCGAGGATGCGGCTGTGGGCGCTGATCGTCGTGCGCAGCACCAGCTCGTAGTCGAGCGCATCGAGATAGGTGAACAGCTCGATGCGGGCGTCCTCGACGGCGCGCCGCAGCAGCGCGCACTCGGCGGCCTGCGCGATCCCGACGTGGAAGCTGGAATCGGCCGCGCGGAACTTGGCGACGCTCTCGCAGTCGCGCATCTCGCTGATCGACGCCTCGAGCCCATCGAGCTGCTCGGCGGTGATCCGCGTCGCAGCCCGCTGCGCGGCACAGCGCTCGTTCGCGAGGCGGAAGTCGGATAGTCCCTTCAAGTCCGCGAGCGATTCGCGCAGGCGGCGGCGTAGCGCATCGACCGAGACGTGCCGGTCGAGCACGATCACGCCACCCGTGGCGCCTCGACGCGCCTCGACGAGCCCCTCGCCCTCGAGCACGCGGATCGCCTCCCGCAGCGTCACGCGCGAGACGCCGAGCTGCTCGGCGTGGAGTCGCTCGGGCGGGAACTTGTCGCCGGGGCCGTAGACGCTCAGGAGGATCGTGCGGCGCAGGCGGTCGACCACGACCTCGTACGCGGGCGGAATGGCGAGCCGGGCGGTCGCCGCCTCCTTGGCCACGTGCTGCATGGATCGCAGTCTAGCCCATTAGCCGACGCGAGTATCGGCGGCGATGTGGGCCAAAGCCATGAATGTCGATCCAATGCCGGCGCGTACGTTCAGCCGCTCGATCCGCATGAACCGGTGGGCGAGGAGACGCGTTCGCGCGCGCCTCGACCAACTCGGTGAGCACTGCCGGCAACGACGCCGAGTTCGCCACCCCGTAGCGGCGTCAGGCGGCGTAGACCAGCATGCCGCGTTCCGCCTTGTCGCTCGTGCGCCGCGGGTCCGAGCGCCTTGCGTCGGCGGGCGCGCGCGGCTAGCTTCGGCCGGGTGATCGAGGTCCGCGGAAGCGTCGAGATCGCCCGATCGCCGGAGGAGGTCTTCGCGTACGTCACCGATCCGACGAAGCTGTCGACGTGGCAGGACGCCGAGGAGGTCACCCAGCTCACGCCTGGACCGGTCGGACCCGGCACTCGGTTCAGCGAGGTCCACAAGGTGCTCGGGATCCGCCGCGTGCAGATCACCGACGTGGTCGTCTTCGAGCCTGGCCGCCGGTTCGACATCCGTGTTGTCGAGGGAGCTCCGGTCGATGGGCGCTGGGACTTCGAGCCCGCCGGTGCCGGCACGCGCTTGACCTTGACCCCAAGCGCACGCCTGCCGGGAGCACTGCGGCTCGCCGAGCCGCTGATGGAGTTCATGACGGCGCTCGCGATGGAGCGCTTCCACCGTCGCCTCAAGTGCGCGCTGGAAGCGAGTTAGCGGCGCGGGTCTGCCGACCGATCGGCCGGCGCTTGCCGGCTCGCCGGGCGCGAGTACGTCGCAATGGACAGCGGTAGAGCCCACCCCTTCACGTTCACACCGGCGATGTCCCTCTTCGTCGACTGCGACATCTCGCAACCGGCGGATGAGGTGCGTCGGGCACAAGCGGGATTACCTGGTGTAAGCAGGGGAATGGGTGTTCGGCTGCTCGCGGCGTAGAGATCAGCAGATCGGTCCCGCGGGACAGCGGAGACGGTCCCGTAGGACACTGGGCCTCGGGCCCGGGGGCCGAAAGGATCGACCGCGATCACCGACGGGGCGCGCTGAGGACAGCACGCGGTCAATGATCGACGGGCGGCGGCCCCGGCCGTCCGGCGCTCAGGAGGTCCATCAATCATGTCTCGAGCAAAGCCCCTGGCTGCGTTGGCGGCCGTCACGGCCGCACTCGCCCTCGCCGTCCCGGCGACGAGCGCGAGCGCCGCTCCGAGCGGGCACGCGGTACGCACAGCGTCCCTCGGAGTCCCCCATCTCGTGGCCGGACCGCTCACCTGCGGGTTTCTGGTCGGCGAGCTCCGATTCGCGGAGCTGTCGGGGAACGCGCTGTGGGTGAACTCCATCGGCAATGTGCTCCTCTACTCCGGCTGCGGGGGTGCGGCCATCTGAGCTTCGCGGCTGCCCGCGGGACACAGCTCCGCGCGATGTGTCGTGGGCGCGGGTCGCCCGCGGGCAGCCCATCGGCCAGGCTTCCGACCCTCCGATCCCTCGCTCGGGACCGCGCTGGGGCGGAAGCCACAGCATCATCCTTGCGGCCATCTCCACAGGGGAGAGCGCGTTCGCGTACCCCGCGGGTGTTCGGTCGCGCTGCGGTGCTCGGGCCAGCGTGGGAGCAGGGCTGCTGCTGGTCACGCCATCCGGGATGTTCGAGCTCATCGCGCCGCGGTTGATCGGTGCGGCCTTCTGACCATCCTGATGCGGCCGGCCGCGCGGCCGGCTGGAGCCGGCACGCGAGCGTCGAATGGTCCGCTGTGGCACCGCTCGCCGTCGGCCTGTTCCTCGGTGCCCGGCCTCGCGGTCGCCGTCATGCTCGGCGCCGACGCGTACGAGCGCGACGGCTGCCAATCCTACGCCGCAGCGCGGGAACGCCGTCCGCGATGCCGTCGGGCGGTGCGTCCCCGAGCGGAGCGGATCGCCGATGATGGTCGGATGCGTTCGCGCCTGACGTCGCTCTGCGTGCCCGGAACTCGGGCGGATCGGCACCTGAAGGCCCTGGGCCTGCCCTGCGACGAGGTGGTCCTGGACCTCGAGGACGCCGTCGCGCCGGAGCACAAGGAGCTGGCGCGCGCGACGGTCATGCAGACGCTCGCGGATCCCGCATGGACCGCGCGCACCGTGGCCGTGCGGATCAACGCGGGGAGCGTGGCGGACCTCGAGGCGGTCGCGGCCGCGGCCGGACCCGAGGGGCTGACGCTGATGCTGCCGAAGGTCGAGCGGCCCGAGCAGGTCGCCGAGGCCGCGGGGCGGCTGGCGGGCACCGGGATCGGGCTGCAGGCGCTGATCGAGACGCCGGAGGGCTCGGCGGCCGCGCACGAGATCGCGGCGGCGGCGGACTCCCTCGTGGCGCTTCTGATCGGATATGCGGACCTCGGAGCGGAGCTCGGACGGCGCGGGGCCGAGCGCGACCCGCGCCGCTGGCTCGTGCATCAGGAGCGGCTGCTCGGCGCGGCCCGTGCGGCGGGCGTCCAAGCGCTCGACGGCCCGTTCCTCGATGTCGCCGACGAGGCCGGTCTCCGGGCGTCGGCGCGGGTTGCCCGCGACCTGGGCTTCGACGGCAAGTGGGCGATCCACCCGCGCCAGATCGAGCCGATCGCGAGCGTGATGCGGCCGACCGCGGCGGAGCGCGCGGAGGCGCTCGCGGTGCAGCGCGCGCTCGCCGGCGGCGAGGGCGTCGTCGTCGTCGACGGCAAGATAATCGACGAAGCCCACCGGCGCCGGGCGCAACGGGTCCTCGCGATGAACGCGGGCGTGGTGCCGGTCGCGACGCGCGCGACCGCGGTGCGGCGCGCGCCGGTGACGACGAGCGTCACGGCGCCGTACGCGGATGAGCTGGAGATCGGCCAGGTGTTCGATGCGCCGGGGCTGACGCTGGACGCCGGGCTCGCGACGCTGCATCGCGCGGCGTGCGGCGATCGGCTGCCGCTTGCGCTCGACGCCGAGCTGGCGGAGCGGGTGACGGGCGCGCCGGGGTTGCTGGCGCATCCGGGCATGGTCGCGGACGTCGTGATCGGTCAGTCGACGCAGCCGAGCGGGCGGGTGCTCGGGAACCTGTTCTACCGCGGCATGGCCCTTGCGCCCGTCGCGCTCGGCACGACGTTGCGCACGCGGACCGAGGTCGTCGCGATCGAGCCGACGCGCGACGGCGCGCGGGCGAAGGTGACGCTGCGCGCCACCACGACGGACGCGTCGGGGCGGCTGATCGCGTCGTACCTGCGCTGCCCGTTGCTGCCCGCGCGCGGAGCCGTGACGTCGGCGGGCGCGGTTCCGGAGGCGCCGCTTGGGCTGACCATCCCGGACTGGGACCTGGACGAGCATCCGCGCGGCGAGCCGCTCGTCGCCGGTGACCGCTTCGACGTCGAGAGCCATGAGACCGTCACGCTCGCTCCCGAGCTGGCGCGTGCGACGCTGAACCTCGCGATGACGCACACGGACGCGCAGGCCGGGGCCCACGGTCGCCGGCTGGTGTACGGCGGCCACGCGATCGGGATCGCGCTGGCGCATGCCTGCCGCGCGCTGCCCGGCCTGGTCACGGTGCTCGCCTGGCGTTCGTGCGACCATCTCGGCCCCGTGTTCGAGGAGGATCGCCTCACGACGTGCATCGACGTGCTCGCCGTCGACGGGCCGGTCGTCGACCTCCGCGTCGTCCTCTCCAACGACGACGCCGACGTGCTCGATTGGCGTCCGGCGGTGCTCTACGCGGGATGACCGGCGGGATCCTCGACGACCTGACGGTGATCGAGGGCTCGGCGTTCGTCGCTGCGCCGCTCGGTGGCATGACCCTTGCCCAGCTCGGCGCGGACGTGATCCGGTTCGATCAGATCGGCGGCGGGCTGGACCGCGACCGCTGGCCGCTCGCCGCCGGTGGGCAGAGCCTGTTCTGGGCGGGGCTGAACAAGGGCAAGCGCTCGATCGAGGTCGACCTGCGCTCGGACGAGGGGCGCGAGCTGGTGACAGCGCTCGTCGCGGCGGCGGGAACGCTGCTGACGAACTTCCCCGCGCGCGGCTGGCTCGCGTACGACGCGCTGCGGGCCCGGCGCGACGATCTCGTCATGGTCGCGCTGACCGGCAACCCCGACGGGACCAGCGAGGTCGACTACACCGTCAACCCAGCGACCGGCTTCCCGTTCGCCACCGGTCCGCGCGATTTCGCCGGGCCGCTCAACAGCGTCCTGCCCGCGTGGGACGCGGTCATGGGCGGCCTCGCCGCGACCGGGATCCTGGCCGCTGATCGCCACCGCGCGCGGACCGGGGACGGGAACCTGATCTCCCTCGCGCTCTCGGACGTCGCGTTCGCGATGGTCGGCCACCTCGGCCGGGTCGCGGAGGCCGAGCTCGGTGGTCGCGACATGCGGCGCGACGGCAACTACCTCTACGGCGCGTTCGGCCACGACTTCGAGACCAGCGACGGCCGCCGCGTCATGGTCGTCGCGCTCACGCCGCGCCAATGGAAGGCGCTGCTCGACGCCACCGGGCTGCACGAGACGATGGCCAAGGTCGGGGAGGCGACCGGCTTCGACCTCGACACCGAGACCGGGCGGTTCGAGGCGCGCGACTTCATCGCCGCCGTGCTCCGCCCATGGTTCGGCGGGCGCGGACTGGCCGCGATCCGCGAGCGCTTCGCGGGCACGAGCGTCTCGTGGGGTCCGTACCAGACCTTCCGTCAGCTCGTCGAGGAGGATCCGCGGGTCACGACCGACAACCCGATGTGGGAGGACGTCGAGCACCCCGAGGTCGGCACGTACCGCATGCCGGGCTCGCCGCTCGGCTTCTCGAGCACCGAGCGGGTTGCGATCCGCCGGGCGCCGCAGCTCGGCGAGCACACCGAGGCCATCCTGGCCGGCCTGCTCGGGCTGAGCACCGCCGAGATCGGGCGGCTGCACGACGCCGGCGTCGTCCACTGCCGCTGAGACCGGTCCGGCGGCGGTGCTGCGAGATGTCCCCGAAGTCAGCATCTTTGCCCCCGCGACCGAACCTCGAGGCGTACCGTTATGGCGGAGCAACGACGAAGGAGAGCCATGCCTGTGAACGCTCCCCGCATTCGCCTCGCGGTGCCGCGCCGGGGGCGCCCGGCCCGATCGGGTCTCGGCGTCCGGCCCATGGCGGCCGCCGCGGCCGTCGCGCTCGGGCTCGGGCTCGGTGCGCTGCTCGAGTACTTCCTCGATCGCGGTGCGGGACGACGCCGCCGCCACACGGCGCGCGACCGGATCATCTCCAAGCTGCGCCGGAGCGAGCGCCGCGCGGTGACCCGCGCCCGGCGGGCGGAATCGCGAGCCGCCGGCATCTTTCGGCGCACGCTGAACGCCCGGCACACCGCAAAGCTGCCGCCCGACGACGTCGCGCTCGCGCACCAGGTCGAGACAGAGCTCTTCCGCCGCGCCCACGTCCCGAAGAGCGACATCGACATCAACGCCGAGGACGGCACGGTGTTCCTGCGAGGGGTCGTCGAGCGGGCCGAGGACATCGCGAACGTCGAGGCCGCCGCGCGGCGGATCACCGGCGTGCGCGACGTCGAGAACCTGCTCCACCTGCCGGGCACCCCGGCACCGGCCAGCCGGCCCAGGCTGGTGCGCGGCCGCGCCACCTGAGCGACGGGCCGGCCGGTGGGTCACGCGGACGCGCCGGCTTCGAGCACGGCCTCGCGCAGGCGCCCGACCAGCACGAACGGCGTCGACCGGCTCACGCGAACGCGGTCCGTCGGCGCGGCGCCGGCCACGAGCGCGTCGAGCTCGTCGAGTGCCGCGAAGAGGTCGGTGATCGGGTCGTTCGGCCCGTCGGGCGGCGCGAGGTTCTGCGTTGCGGAGATGCGCACGCGCGCCGACGCGTTGCGCAGAACCTGCGCGTCGATCTTCATCCATGGGACCAGCGACCGTTCGAACGCCTTCATCTGCGCGTCGAGCGCATCGACCTCGTCCAGGACCGCCGACCACGGCGGCGGGGCGCCGCCCCCCGAGCGGCGCTCCTTGATCGCGGTTGGCAGCGCCTGGCGCACGCAGTCGAGTTGGTCGTAGACGCGTTCCTTGTTCACGCGCACCTGGCTGGCCAGCGGCACCGGCTTGGCAGTCGCGACGAGCTCGTCGAGCTCCTCGAGCGCACCCAAGAGCTGACCGATCGACCCGTCGCGGTCGCCCTCGGCGCCGAACAGCGTCGTCGCCTCGCTTCGCACCCGGCCCACCGCGGCCCTCAGAACGTCCTCGTCCAGCCGCACCGAGTCTGTGAGCGGCACCGCCGGCGACCCGTGGATCAGGTCGTCCAGCGCATCGATCGCGATCAGCATCTCCATGCGCGGGAACCGGCGCACAGCGTATGCGATCCGGCACGGGATCTCCGGGTGGCCGGAGCGCGCTCGCAGTGCGGGTGTCCAAGCGCGCCCGCCCACCGCTGCGCCGTCGACAGGCTCGACCTCGGCGGCCTGCGGCTACCTGCCGACCCGCGACGCATACGATCGCGAGGACTACGAGGTGCTGATGTCGCCGGTGGCCCCCGGCGAGAGCGAGCGCGCGCTGGCGGCGGCGATCGGACTCGTCGTCGCTCGTCGCCCGGGAACGCGCTGGGTGGGTGGCGCGGTGCGCGTGTCCGAATGAGGGCTGGCGAGCTGCCGTTCGAGCGCGGTGAAGCTCGGCGCTCCGGGGATCGCGTTGAGGAGCACGTCGTCGCCGAGTTCTTGCGCACGCTGCCGAGGCGGGTGCGCCAGTCGTCCTGCAACTCGGCGACGCGGCGCTCGAACGCCTCGGCGCCGGAGAATCACGCTGTTGCAGAACTCGCACAGGTCTTCGAGCAGGCCGGGCACCTGCTCGTGCGGGGGTGGGACGAAGGCCGCTGAACAGGGGTCGTAGTCGCTGCCGCCGATCCAGTTCTGGACCTCGCGGATCCTACCGCCGTGCTCCTCACGTCGTGTGCCGGCGAGCAGGCGCTCGTGCACCTCGAGCAGGCCCTCGACGGTGATCTGCGGTCGTGTGCTGAGCGTCTCGACTGCCCAGTTCATCGCCTCGACGTTGTTCAGGACCTCGGTCGCGGCGACGTCGGAACGCCCGCCCTGGAGACTCTGGGCAAGTTGTGCCTTCAGCAGCCTGCGCGCGCCGATCTCCAGTCCCTCGATCTTGGACGATGCGACCGCCTCGGTTGAGTCGAGCGATCGCCAGTTCGGCGTCGGTGACGTCGGCGGCCGTGGACGCGTCGAGCCGCAAGGAGCTTGATCAGCGACGGCATGTATTCAAAGGTCATCTCATAACCTTGAACATGGCTGCTCGTGTTCAAGCGCCCGCGGCGTGCGCGACCCCGGCGAGCGGCGCGCTCAGGGCTCCCGGTGGATGTCGTCCACCCAGTGGACCTGCTCGGGATCGCGCTCGACGGCGGGCAGGTCGAGGTTGACCACGACCGGCTCCTGACCGCTGCGCACGACCACGCACGAAAGGGGAGCGTCCGGGTCGGCGTTGATCTC
>DATHJG010001168.1:0-3098 GCA_035489875.1 Solirubrobacteraceae bacterium
GGTGACGCCGGACCGCTCCGCGACGTTCGCGGCGGTCGCCGGGCTGCTCGACGTGCGCGATCGCGATGCGTTCTACTGGTCCGCGCGCTTCAGCTTCGTCACGGGGCGCGACCAGCTCGCGACGTTCGACGCGGTCTTCGCCGCGCTCGTCGACGGGATCGCCGATCCGGCCGGCGCCACCCGCGGCGACCTGACCGCTCCGCCGCCTCCGCGCGCGGCGTCGCGCCGTCCGGCGCCTGCGGCCGAGCCGGCGCGGCCGGCCTCCGGGGCCGGTGCGGCGGCCGACGCCGCGGGGTCGGACCGCGCGGCGGCGCGCGACGTCCTCGTCGGGATGCGCGCGAGCGACGTCGACCGGCTCTCCCACGCGCGCCTCGACGCGCTCGACGACGCCGAGCTCGTGCTGGTCGAGCACCTGCTGCGCCGGCTCGCGCTCGCCACGCCGCCGCGCCGGTCGCGGCGCGCGCGGACGTCGCGTCGCGGCGAGCGCCTCGACGTCCGCGCGACCCTGCGGCGCAGCCGGCGCACCGGGGGCGACCCGGTGGCGCACCTGCACCGCCGCCGCCGCGCCCGGCCGCGGCCGCTGGTGGCGCTGCTCGACATCTCCGGCTCGATGGCGCCCTACGCGCGCGCGTATCTGCTGCTGCTCGAGGGGGCCGCGCGCGGCGCGCACGCCGAGACGTTCGTGTTCGCCACGCGCCTGACCCGTGTCACGCGCGCGCTCCGCCAGGGACGCGCCCAGGCCGCGCTGGAGCGCGCGAGCGCGATCGCCCCCGACTGGGCGGGCGGCACCCGGATCGGCGCGGCGCTGCGCGCGTTCAACGACGGCTACGGCCGTCGCGGCATGGCGCGCGACGCGGTCGTCGTCGTGCTCTCGGACGGCTGGGAGCGCGGCGACCCCGCGCTGCTCGGCCGCGAGCTGGAGCGGCTCGCCCGGCTCGCGTACCGGATCGTCTGGGTCAACCCGCGCGTCGCTGCGCCGGGGTTCGCGCCCGTGACGGGCGGGATGGCGGCGGCGCTGCCGCACGTCGACGAGCTGGTGAGCGGCCACAGCGTCGTCGCGCTCGACCGGGTGATCGACGCGATCGGCCGGCACCGATAGGGGAGGAGACCATGCGCTTCGAGAACCGCTTCGACGTCGACGCCCCGCTGGAGGAGGTGTGGGACGCGCTGCTCGACGTCGAGCGCGTCGCCCCGACCGTGCCGGGCGCGCAGCTGCTCGAGCAGACGGGCGAGGACGCGTACAAGGTGGCGATCAAGGTGAAGGTCGGCCCGATGTCGATGACCTACCGCGGCGAGGTCGAGATCGTCGAGCGCGACGCGGCCGCCCACCGCGCGGTCATGAAGGCGCGCGCCAAGGAGTCGCGCGGGCAGGGGACGGCGAACGCCGACGTGACGATGGTGCTCAGCGGCCGGGACGGCGGCACGGCGGCGACGGTCACGACCGACGTCGAGCTGAGCGGCAAGGTGGCGACGATGAGCCAGGGCGTGCTCCGGGACGTCAGCGGCCGGCTGGTGCAGACGTTCGCGCAGAACCTCGCCGCGATGCTGGAGGGCGGTGAGGCCGCCGCGCCCGAGGCGGCCCCGGCGGCCGCGGCCACGCCTGAGCCGGCCGCGCCACGGCCGGCGGCCGAGCCCGCGGACGCGCTCGACCTCGGCTCGCTCGGCGGCGCGGTCGTCGCCGATCGCCTCCGCGACCCGCGCGTGCTCGGCGCGCTGCTCGCCGCCGTGGCGCTGATCTCCTTCCGGCTCGGTCGCCGCCGCCGCTAGCAGCGGTCGGAGCGTCTCGACGCCGCAGTGGCCAGATGCATGGAAGGGACCAGCGGCTGCTCCGCTCGCGAGGCCGCAACGGCTGTATGGTGAGCGATAGCTCGCTTCTTTACGGGGCGATTCTGCGGCTCCAACTTTCGGCCGGCGTGGCACGTCGACCCCGAGCGGTCCGTGCCTCGATGCAGGTGTCAGGAGCCGGGTATGTCGATTTCCTCGCCGAAGCGGTCGTCATCGCGCACGCCTGACCCTGCAGGTAAGGGGTTGTCGCAGCTGCTCGCGCGCCTGGCGCGCACCCTGTCTTCGCACTGGAAGCGCAGCCTCGCGGGTGCGGTCGGCGTGTTGGTGCTGCTGGTCTTGGCGGCCGGAGTCGCCGGCCAGGCCACCGACGACTACTCGCTCCCCGGGAGCGAGTCCCAGCAGGCGATCGATCTCTTCCAGGCGCACTCGCCGGCATTCGGCGGGGCGGACTCGACGCTCGTCTTCACGGTCGGCGACGGCAAGATCTCCGATCCCGCGCCCAAGGCGGCGATCGAGGGCGCGCTCGCCAAGGTCCGCGAGCTCGACGGCGTCGAGTTGGCAGCGAGTCCGTTCGAGCCCGGCGGCCAGGTCTCCGAGGACCAGCGGCTGGCGTCCGTCGACGTGCGCTACTCCAACGACCCCGCCACGATCGACAAGCAGGACGGCGAGGCGCTGATCGCGGCGGGTGAGACCGCCGAGCCCGAGGTTCAGGTCGAGGCGCGTGGCTACCTGATCGACCTGGCCGCCGAGCAGGACGCGCCCATCGGCGAGCTGATCGGCGTGCTCATCGCGATCGTGCTGCTCACGCTGCTGTTCCGCTCGGCGGCGGCGATGGGCGCCACGCTCATCGGCGCGCTGGTCGGCGTCGCGGGGGGCCAGATCCTGCTGGCCGCGCTGTCGGCACCGCTCGGCCTCCCCACCTTCGCCTCGGTGCTCGCGATGATGATCGGCCTCGGCGCCGGCATCGACTACGCGCTGCTGATCATCGGCCGCTACCGCGAGCAGCGGGCGGCGGGCGACGACATGCAGGACGCGGCCGCACGCGCGGCCGCGACCTCCGGCACCACGGTCGTGGCCGCCGGCCTGATCGTCATGGTGGCGATCGCCGGCCTGCTGGTGGTCGGCGTCCCGTACATCGGCCGGATGGGCCTCGGGGCGGCGATCGCGATCGGCGCGGTGGTCGTGTCGGCGCTGACGATCCTCCCGATCATGATCGGCGCCTTCGGCCGCAAGCTGGTGCCGAAGCAGCCCCAGCTCGTCCAGACCTCGCCGGCGTTCGCCCGCTGGGGCGAGATCGTGACGCGCCGTCCGTG
>DATHJG010001169.1:0-11715 GCA_035489875.1 Solirubrobacteraceae bacterium
ACGATTACCGCTGACGAGAAGGCCGAGCTCACGGCCAAGTTCGGGAAGGACGAGCGCGACACCGGGGCCACCGAGGTCCAGATCGCGCTGCTCACCTCGCGCATCAATCACCTGACCGAGCACCTGCGCGAGCACAAGCACGACCACCACTCGCGCCGCGGCCTGCTGATGCTCGTCGGTCGCCGCCGCCGCTTCCTGAACTACCTCCAGAAGAAGGACCTGGAGGGGTACCGCTCGCTGATTCGCGAGCTCGGGCTGCGCCGGTAGGCAACCGCGTGGCGGTCGTCCAGGCGGGCCAGCCTGCCCCGGAGTTCACGCTCGCCACGCCCGGCGAGCCGTTCACGCGGGCGGACCTCGAGGGGAAGATCACCGCGTTCGTCTTCTACCCGTTCGCGTTCTCGCCGGTCTGCACCGACCAGCTCGGCGTGTACAACGAGCTGCTCGACGACTTCGCCGAGCGCGGCGCGACCCTCTACGGCGTCTCCTGCGACGCGGTCTGGTCGCAGCAGGCGTTCAAGCAGCAGCTCGGCGTGGCGATCGAGCAGCTCTCCGACTTCGAGCCCAAGGGCGCGACGTGCCGCGCGTTCGGCGTGCTGCATCCGGGCGGCTTCCCGCAGCGCGCGCTCGTGCTGATCGGGCCCGACGCCGTCGTGCGCTGGAGCTACGAGGCGCCCTCGCCGGCCGACCTGCCGGGGGCGAACCTCCTCTTCGACGCCCTCGACGGGCTCGCGCGCTGAACCCGCCGGCGGCGGTTGCGGCGATCCGGCGCATGCGCTGGGGGTAGCCTCAACCGCATGAGGGAGCTGTCGAGTGCGCCGGTTGCGCCGGTCGGACCTGGCGACCACGTGCGCGGCCCCGAGGGGGCGCCGGTAATCGTCGTGTACGGCGACTACGAGTGCCCGTTCTGCGCGGCGCTCGAGCTGCGGCTGCGCGCGCTCCCGATCCGCGTCGCGTTCCGCCACTTCCCGGTCCGCGGCTCGCACCCGCGCGCGTTCGCCGCGGCGTGCGCCGCCGAGGCGGCCGGGATGCAGGACGCGTTCTGGCCGATGCACGACGCGCTGTTCGCCGACCAGGGCCGGCTCGAGGACCCGCACCTGTGGGCGCGCGCGGAGCGGCTCGGCCTCGATCTCGCCCGGCTCGACGCCGATCGCCGCGACCCCGCGGTGGCGGCGCGCGTCACCGCCGACTTCCGCGGCGGCGTCCGCGCGGGCGTCCCGACCACCCCGACGATGTTCTGGGACGGCGTGCGCCACGCCGGCCGTCCCGACGAGGCGCTGCTCGAGCGGCTGGCGAACCTGGCCGCGTGAGCGCGCGTATACCGCCAAGATGCCAACTCCCACCCGCCGCGCGGTCGCCGAGGACGCCGTTCTCGTCGATCGGCTCCGCAGCGACGAGACCGGCGATGCGATGCGTGCGCTCTACCGCCTCTACGGCGGCGAGCTGTACGGCTTCGCGCTGAACTCCCTGGGCGATCGCGGGACGGCCGAGGAGGTCGTCCAGGAGGTGTTCCTGCGCGCCTGGCGCCACAGCGAGCGCTACGACCCCGAGCGGGCGGCGGTGCGCACGTGGCTCTACCAGATCACCCGCCACGCGATCATCGACGCGCGGCGCCGTGCCGCGGTCCGGCCCGGCCTGCCACTGCACGAGCCGGACGCCGACACGCCCGGCGGCGCGTCGCTCGAGCAGGCCATGCTCGGCTGGCAGGTCGCGGCCGCGCTCGAGCGGCTGACGCCCGAGCACCGCCAGATGATCCGCATGGCCCAGTTCCGCGGGCTCTCGATGCGCGAGATCGCCGACCACACCGGGCTTCCGCTCGGCACGGTGAAGAGCCGCACGTGGTACGCGCTGCGGTCGCTGCGGCTCGTGCTGGAGGAGATGGGGGTGGTGCCGACATGAGCTGCGCGGACGTGCGCGAGGAGCTGGGCGGCTACGTGCTCGGCGCGCTCGAGCCGGAGGAGCGCGAGGCCGTCGCCACACATCTGGCCGCCTGCCCCGCATGCGCCGCCGAGCACGCGCGGCTCGCGGGCCTGCCCGCGCTGCTGCAGCAGGCCGAGGGGATCGAGATCCCGGACGCGCCGCCCGCGATCGCGGAGCGCGTGCTCGACCGCGTCGCGCACGACCGCAAGCCGCCGCGCCGCGGGCGCGCCGGGATGCTCGGACGCCTGACGCCGCGCCGCGGCGCCGGCCGCGCGCGCCGCCGCTGGGGCTTCGGCCTGACGCGCGGGCGCGCCGCGATCGCCGCGGCCGTCGCCGGCGCGGCGCTCGGCGCCGGGGTCACCGCGCTCGCGCTCGACCGCGACACCGCTCCCCCCGCCGGGCAGTACGCGCTACGGCTGACCGGCGCCACCGGCGCCAGCGCGCGCGCGGAGCTCCAGCCCGGTCGCGACGGCACCGAGCTCCACCTGTGGGTCAAGGGCCTCCCGCCCGGCGATGGGGCGGTCTACGAGGTCCGCTGCGAGCGCCCCGGCTGGAGCGCCAGCGCCGGCACGTTCCGCGCCGACGCGCGCGGGCGCGCGTACGTCGTGCTGACGACCGCGGCCCGGAAAGGGGAGTACGAGCGTATCCGCGTGGTCCGCCGCTCCGAACCGCGTGACGACGACGTCATGAGCGCGCAGATCCAGTGATGCCGGGAATACCGAGAACTGACACGGCGTCGGTCGGATCGATGCCACGGAGATCAGGAGGAACCATGCGACGCACGCTCACCACCGTGGCCGTGGTGGCCGCCGCCGTCCTCGCCGGCTGCGGAGGGGGCGGCAACGAGAACGCCGCCACGCCCACGCCCACGGCCACCCCGGCGCCCGCGTCCGGCGGCGCGACGCTGACGTTCTCGGCGCCCGCGGACGGCTCGCTCAAGTTCGACCAGGGCGACGTGACCGCCAAGGCCGGCACGGTCACGGTCGACTTCAGCAACCCCTCCCCGGTCCCGCACGCCGTCGAGATCGAGGGCAACGGCGTCCAGAAGGAGACCGAGACCGTCACCGGCGCCGACGCGCCGCCGATCACGGTCGACCTCAAGCCGGGCACCTACACGTACTACTGCCCGGTCGACGGCCACGAAGCGGCTGGGATGAAGGGCACGCTCACCGTCAAGTGAGCGCACGCGGAGCGGCGACGGATCGGGCTCCGTCGCCGCCCGGCATCACCATCACCTTGACGCTGGCGGGGTCTGCGCGACCGGCGCGCAGCGCGGCCTCCGCGTCGTCGAGCCCGTAGTGGCCGGTGACGATCGCCGCCAGGTCGACGCGGCGCGACGCCGCCAGCGCGATCGCGGTCGGATACGTGTTCGCGTAGCGGAACGTGCCGGTCAGCCAGATCTCGCGGTTCTGGATCAGCGCCAGCGGTACCTCGGCGGTCGCGCCCGGGCCCATGCCCACGATCACGGCCGTGCCGGCCGGCCGCAGGGCGGCGATCCCGTCCGCGAGCGCCGCCGGGTGGCCGGAGCACTCGATCAGCGCGTCGACCTCGCCGGGGTCGCCGTCGGGCGCGACCGTGCGCGTCGCGCCGGTCCGCTCCGCCAGCGCGAGCCGGTGCCCGTTGGTGTCGCTGACGACCAGCTCGGTCGCGCCGAACGCGCGCGCCACCTGCATGGCGAGCAGCCCGATCGGCCCGGCGCCGGTCACCAGGACGCGGTGCCCGCCGCTCACGGCCGCCTTGCGGCACGCCCAGATCGCGACCGAGAGCGGCTCCATCAGCGCGCCCTCCTCGTCGCTCAGCGTGTCCGGCAGCGCGAACGCGAAGTCCTCGTGGATCGCGACGAAGTTCGCGAACGCGCCGTCGACCGGCGGCGTGCCGAAGAACACCACGTCGCGGCACAGGTTGTAGCGGCCGGCGCGGCACTCGCGGCAGCGCCCGCAGGGGACGCCCGGCTCGAGCGTCACGCGGTCGCCGATCGCGTGCTTGGCGGCCTGCTCGCCGAGCGCGACGACGCGGCCGGACGACTCGTGCCCGAGCACGAGCGGCGCGCGGACCACGTGGTCGCCGATCCGGCCGTGCTCGTAGTAGTGGACGTCGGAGCCGCAGACCCCGACGGCGCCGATCTCGACCAGCACCTCGCGCGGCCCCGGCTCGGGCATCGGGCGCTCCTCGATCCGGACGTCCCCGACGGCATGCAGCACGGCGGCGCGGTTGCGGCTCACCCGGGCGAGGCTAGCGCTAGCGCGTAGGCTGCGCGCCGATGATCCTCGGCATCGACCAGGGGACGACCGGCACCACGTGCCTCGTGTTCGACGCCGGCGGCCGGCCGTGCGGGCGCGCGTACTCCGAGTTCGGCCAGCATTTCCCGCGGCCGGGCTGGGTCGAGCACGACGCGCAGGAGATCTGGGACGTCACGCGGCGGGTCGCGCACGAGGCGCTCGCGGACGCGGGGATCCGCGGGCAGGATCTCGCCGGCATCGGCATCACCAACCAGCGCGAGACGGCGGTTGCCTGGGATCGCGCGTCGGGGCGGCCGCTGCACCGCGCGATCGTCTGGCAGGACCGCCGCACGGCCGGGCGCTGCGACGAGCTGCGCGCCGCCGGGCGCGAGCCCATGTTCCGCGAGCGCACCGGGCTCGTGCTCGACGCCTACTTCTCCGGCACCAAGTACGAGTGGCTGCTGGGCGAGGGCGGCGTCGACGCGCGCGCCGCGCTCGGCACGATCGACTCCTGGCTCGTGTTCAAGCTGACCGGTCGCCACGTCAGCGACTACTCGAACGCCGCGCGGACGCTGCTGTTCGACATCCGCGAGCGGCGCTGGGACGAGGAGCTGTGCGACGTGCTCGGCGTGCCCGTCGCCTCGCTGCCCGAGGCGGTGGGCAACGCTCAGGTATACGGTGAGACAACGGAGTTCGGCGGGCGCGTGCCGGTGTGCGGGATGGCGGGCGACCAGCAGGCCGCGCTGTACGGCCAGGGCTGCCACTCGCCAGGTCTCGGCAAGAACACGTACGGCACCGGCAACTTCCTGCTGCAGCACGCGGGCACGGGCTCGCCGCTGCTCGAGCAGGGGCTGATCACGACGATCGCGTGGGGGATCGGCGACCGGCTCGACTACGCGCTGGAGTCGAGCATGTTCGTCACCGGCGCCGCGGTGCAGTGGCTGCGCGACGGGCTCGGGATCATCGCCGAGGCCGCCGAGACCGAGGCGCTCGCCGCGTCGCTGGACTCCAACGACGGCGTCTACTTCGTCCCCGCGCTCACCGGGCTCGGCTCGCCGCACTGGGACCCGTACGCGCGCGGGACGATCGTCGGGCTGACGCGCGGCGCTACGCGCGCGCACCTGGCGCGGGCGACGCTGGAGGCGATCGCCTACCAGACCGCCGACGCGGTGCACGCGCAGAACACGGCGCTCGGCGTCCCGTTGCAGGAGCTGCGCGCCGACGGCGGCGCGACCGCGAACGGCTGGCTGATGCAGTTCCAGGCCGACCTGCTCGGCGTCCCGGTCGTCGTGCCCGAGGTGGCGGAGACGACCGCGCTCGGCGCCGCCTACCTCGCTGGCGTCACCGCCGGCCTGTGGACCGAGGCCGACACGCGCGCGATGTGGACCGAGGCGCGCCGCTACGAGCCGCGCATGGGCGACGACGAGCGCGCCTCGCTGCTGGCCGACTGGCGCCGCGCGCTCGAGCGAGCGCGCGGCTGGGCTGTGTAACTCCCGGAGCGCAGACGGCAGGCAACCTGCCGCGTGTCTTCTTCCGCAACGGCGAGCTGATCAACGAGTACGAGAACTCCGCCCGACAAGGTGTCGGACCGCGGCGGGGATCCGCCCGCGAGCCAGCGCCAGGCGAGGGGCCGGCCGGCGCGCCGGCCCTTCGTCGTTTCAGCCCTGCGCGCGCGTGAGTCCCGCCTCGGCGCAGCCGGCCTCGAGCGCCTCGAGCCCGAACGCGGCCAGCGGCCCGGCCGCGCCGGTGGCTTCCACGCCCTCGTGCGCGGCGCGGCGTGCCGCCCAGGCGAGGCAGCCGGCCGTGAAGTCGTACGCGTCGGCGCCGGAAAGGTGCACCTCGGCGAGCTGGTCCCCGCCCGGGCCGTACGCCACACCGACGACGTAGGACGTGGTTCCCGGCGTGGTGCCCGGCGCCGGTCCGGGGCCGCCCATCGTGGCCAGCTTCGCGCCCGCGCGCGCGAGCGCGCCGCGCGCCCCCGGGATGCGGGTGACCGCCGCGCTCGCCCGGGAGCTCGCCTGGATGGCCCGTGAGGCGCCCGCGAACCAGCCGAGGTAGGCGTTGACCTCGCGCAGGCGCGGATAGGCGGCCGGGAGCGTGAAGTGCTCCACGCCGCCGACCGAGATCGCCGGGCGTTGCTTCCCGCGCACGGAAAAGCCGCGCACCCGTTCCGCGGACCGGACCGTCTGCACGCGGCCGCCGCGGTAGGCGAACGCGTGGTCGAGCGCGACGCCGGCCAGCGACGCGCGCGTCCCGCGGCTGAGCGCCTGCGGCCTGCCGCCGAGCGCGTAGTAGCCGACGTCGACGCGCGCTGCCTCCTCGCCCGCCTCCTCCAGCGCCAGGGCGCCGGCCAGCGTGCCCGGCACGAAGTCGTAGCCCATCGCCGGCAGCAGCGTCGCGCCCGCCCGGCGCGCCGGGGCGCCGAGCTCGTCGAACACGCGCCGGATGAACGGCGGCTCGCCGGTCGAGTCGATGTAGACGCCGGGAGCGGCGATCGCCGCGCGCAGCGCGGGCTCGCCCCACTGCTTGAACGGGCCGACGGTGCTGAGGAGCACGTCGCCCCGCTCGACCAGCGCGGCGACGGCGTCCGGGCGCTCGACGTCGGCGACGCGCCACTCCAGCCCGCCGAGGCGCTCGGCGAGCTCGGTCAACCGCAATTCCGACCGGCCGGCGAGCACGGGACGCTCGCCCTGCGCGACCAGCCGCTCTGCGGTGAGGCGCCCGGTGTAACCGGTCGCGCCGAAGACCACGATTCGCGAAGGCATCCGGCCACGGTACTTCGCGCGTCCCTGGCTAAGATGCACGTGCTCACTACCGAAGCGATTCAAAGTGAATGAACGGGTCCGCCACAGACCGAGCGGCGGACCAGGAAAGGAACACATGGCAGAAGTGCACGAGGTCTCCGTCGAGATCGGCGGGTCGGAGATCGTGTTCGAGACGGGTCGCCTGGCCAAGCAGGCCTCAGGCGCCGTCCTCGTCTCCTCGGGAGACACCCGCGTGCTGGGCACGGCAACGGCTGGAAACCTGCGCGACATCGACTTCATGCCGCTCACGGTGGACATCGAGGAGCGGATGTACGCGGCCGGCAAGATCCCCGGCTCGTTCTTCAAGCGCGAGGGCCGCGCGGGGGAGAAGGCGACGCTGATCGCCCGCATGATCGACCGCCCCCTGCGCCCGCTCTTCCCCAAGGGCTGGCGGTATGAGACCCAGCTCGTGTCGATCCCGCTGTCGATCGACCACGACCACCCGTACGACATCCTCGCGATGAACGGCGCGTCGGCGGCTCTGATGGTCTCCAACATCCCGTTCCCGACCCCGGTCGGCGCGGTCCGCATCGGCAAGCTCGACGGCAACTTCGTCATCAATCCGACGGAGGAGCAGCAGCTCACCGCCGACCTCGACCTCGTGGTCGCGGGCACGGACGAGGCCATCCTGATGGTCGAGGCGGGCGCGAACGAGATCACCGAAGCCGAGATGCTCGACGCGCTCGACATCGCCCACGGCGCGATCAAGAAGCTCTGCGCCGCGCAGCTCGAGCTCGCCGGCAAGGCCTCGAAGCCCAAGCTCGAGGTCACCCCGCCGCAGGTCGACGAGGACCTGTACCGCCAGATCGAGCAGTCGCACGGCGCGCAGCTCGACCAGGCGACGAGCGTGCAGGACAAGACCGAGCGCCAGGACGCCACGAAGGCCGTCGAGGAGCAGGTGCTCACGGTCTACTCCGGCGAGCCGGAGTCCGACACGTACGTCGAGTACCGCGCCAAGGCGCAGCTCGCGTTCGACAAGCTCGAGAAGAACCTCATCCGCCAGCGCATCGCCGTCCACAAGAAGCGCCCGGACGGCCGGTCGGAGCGGGAGATCCGCCCGATCGAGTGCGAGGTCGGCATCCTGCCGCGCACGCACGGCTCCGCGCTGTTCACGCGCGGGCAGACGCAGGCGCTGTCGGTCGTCGCGCTCGGCACGACGCGCGAGGAGATGCGCCTGGACAACCTCGGGCTCGAGACGTCCAAGCGCTACTTCCACCACTACAACTTCCCGCCGTTCTCGGTGGGCGAGGCCGGCTTCATGCGCGGCCCGAAGCGCCGCGACATCGGCCACGGCGCGCTCGCCGAGCGCGCGCTGGTCCCGATGATCCCGTCGCAGGACGAGTTCCCCTACACGATCCGCGTCGTGTCGGACATCCTCGAGTCCAACGGCTCCTCGTCGATGGCCTCGGTGTGCGGCTCCTCGCTGTCGCTGATGGACGCCGGCGTGCCGCTCAAGTCGCCGGTCGCCGGTGTGGCCATGGGCCTCATCAAGGAGGGCGACGACTACACGGTCCTGACCGACATCGCCGGCGTGGAGGACCACCTCGGCGACATGGACTTCAAGGTCGCCGGCACGGAGAACGGCATCACCGCGCTCCAGATGGACATCAAGATCACCGGCGTCACGTTCGACATCCTGCGTGACGCGCTCACGCAGGCGCGCGAGGGCCGGCTGTTCATCCTCGGCAAGATGGCCGAGGCGATCGACGCGCCGCGGACCGAGCTCTCGAGCTTCGCCCCGCGGATCTCGTCGATCCAGATCGACCCCGACAAGATCGGCCTGCTGATCGGCAAGGGCGGCGAGACGATTCGCGGCCTCTCCGAGGAGTTCGAGGCCCAGATCGACGTCGAGGACGACGGCACCGTCCGCGTCTACGCCCAGACGGGCGAGCTGGGCGACGCGCTCGTCGACCGGATCCGGTCGATGACCAAGGAGGTCGAGGTCGGCGACGAGTTCGCGACCGCGAAGGTCGTCAAGACGACGACGTTCGGCGCGTTCGTCGAGCTCGCCAAGGGCACCGACGGCCTGCTGCACATCTCGAACGTCTCGCCCGGCCAGCGGGTCGCGACGGTCGAGGAGGTGCTCAACAAGGGCGACGAGATCTCCGTCCGCGTCGTCGAGGTCGACAAGGAGCGCGGCCGCATCGGCCTGCGCCTCGCGGAGGACCCCGACATCGCGGGCAAGACCAAGGAGGAGCTGGCGACCGTCGGCACCGGCGACCCGACGATGGGCGGCGGTGGCCGCGGCGACCGCGGGCCGCGCCGGGACGGCCGCGGCGGGCCGCGCGGCGGGCGCGACCGGGACCGCGATCGCGACCGGCGCCCCCGCGGCGACCGCGATCCCGAGCGCGGGTAAGCACGCTGCCCGAGCACAAGATCACCACGCTGGACTCGGGACTGCGGGTCGTCACGGAGCACATGAGCTCCGTGCGGTCCGCGGCCCTGGGCTTCTTCGTCGGCGCGGGGTCGCGCGGCGAGCTGGTCGAGGAGGCCGGCTTGTCGCACTTCCTCGAGCACATGCTGTTCCGCGGCACCGACCGGTTCGCCTCCGCCGAGATCGACCAGCTCTTCGACGGCATGGGCGCGGAGCTCAACGCCGGGACCGACAAGGAAGGGACGACCGTCTACGCGCGGATGCTCGACCAGCACCTGCCGCGGGCGTTCGACGTGATGGCCGACATGATCTGGCGGCCGGCGTTCAACGACGTCGACCCCGAGCGCGAGGTCGTGCTCGAGGAGATCGCGATGTACGAGGACGACCCGCAGGACACGGTCTTCGACGTGTTCGGCGACGCCGTCTTCGGCAATCACCCGCTGGGCCGGCCGATCATCGGCCGCGCGCCGGTGATCCGCGACACGCCGGTCGACCGGATCGCCGGGTTCCACGCGCGCCGCTACGTGCCCGCGTCCATCGTCGTGGCGGCCGCCGGCTCGGTCGACCACGACCAGGTCGTCGCGCTGGCGGAGCAGACGCTCGCCGGCCTGCGTGCGGGCGAGCGTGCGCCGGTGCCCGACCCGGCGCCGCCGCTCCCGCGCGCGCGCGTGCGATTCCAGGCCAAGGACACCGAGCAGGTGCACGTCTGCCTCGGCGGTCCCGGCCTCTCGCGCCACGACGAGCGGCGCTACGCCGTGCGGGTGCTCGACGCGATCTTCGGCGGGCTGTCCTCCTCGCGCCTGTTCCAGAGCGTGCGCGAGGAGCGCGGGCTCGCCTACGCCGTGTACTCGTTCGCGGGCCAGTTCACCGACACCGGCCAGGTCGGCCTGTACGTCGGCACGCGGCCCGACAACCTCGCCGAGGCGATGACGGTCGTCGACGCCGAGCTGGCGCGGCTGCGCGAGCAGCCGGCGAGCGAGGAGGAGCTGTCGCGGGCGCGGGAGAACGTCAAGGCCCGCGTGGTGCTCGCGATGGAGTCCTCCTCCGCGCGCATGAACCGGCTCGGCGGGGCGACGCTGTACGACCTGCCGCTGCTGGACGCCGACGAGGTCATGGCCAAGGTCGACGCCGTGCAGCTCGACGACCTGCGCGAGCTGGTCGACGAGCTGTGGGCGCCGGAGCGGCTGTCGGCCGCCGGCATCGGGCCGTCGCAGGACGCGTTCTCGGAGGCCGTGGCGCCGGTGTGCCCGGCGGCCGAACCCGTCGCCGCATGATCCGCGTCGCCGTGGCGGGCGCCGCGGGGCGGGTCGGGGAGGCCGTGTGCGCCGCCGTCGAGGACGCGGACGACCTCGAGCTGACCGGGCGCGCGGACCCGGCCCTGGGCGTGGAGCTGGCGTCCGTGCTCGACGACTGCGACGTGGTCGTCGACTTCACGCGCCCCGACACGGCGCTCGACAACGCGCGCGCGGCGCTGGCCGCCGGCCGCCACGTCGTCGTCGGGACGACGGGCTTCGACGTCGAGGCGCTGCGCGCCGCCGCGCAGGGCGGGAGCGCGAACGCGTTCGTGGCACCGAACTTCGCGATCGGCGCGGTGCTGCTGATGCGCTTCGCGGCCGAGGCGTCGCGCCACATGAAGGGTGCCGAGATCGTCGAGTACCACCACCCGGCCAAGCTCGACGCGCCGTCGGGCACCGCGAAGCGGACGGCCGACCTGATGGAGGGCGACGTCCCGATCCACTCGATCCGCCTCCCGGGCGTCGTCGCCGACCAGGACGTGATCCTCGGCGACGTCGGCCAGTCGCTCACCCTGCGTCACGTCACGACCGACCGCACGAGCTTCACGCCGGGCGTGCTGATGGCGGTGCGCGCGGTCGGCAGCCTGCCGGACCGGCTCACCGTCGGGCTCGAGCGGCTGCTCTGGCCGGGGTAGGTGCTGGTCTCCGTCACCGACCACGCCGCCGAGCGCTACCGGCAGCGGGTGCGCGGGACGCTCGACGCGCGCGCGGAGATCGCCGCGCGGGTGGGGAAGGCGTGGGCGGCGGGCGACGTGTCGCGCGACCCGCCGCCGGGTGCTGCGGCGCAGCGTGGGTCGGTCTACGTGCGCGACGGGGACGTCGTGTACGTGTGCCTGGAGGACAAGCCGCGCGGCGAGCTGGTCGTCGTGACGCTGTGGGAGGACGGGGACGACGCGACCGTCCCGCGCCGCTTCACCGAGGAGCTCAAGCGCCAGGACCGCGCCGTGGCCCGCCGCACGCGCCGGCCGCCCGAATAGCGCCTGTTGCGCGCGCGGGGCGGCGGCTGGTTGACTACCCGCCATGGGTTTCATGGACAAGGCCAAGAAGATGGCCGAGCAGGCGCAGGCCAAGCTCGACGAGGCGCAGAAGCAGTTCAACTCCGGCCA
>DATHJG010001170.1:0-6208 GCA_035489875.1 Solirubrobacteraceae bacterium
CGCAGCGCCGGACGCGCCCGCGCAGGCGCCCGACGCCGCGCCTCCGGCCGAGCAGCAGCCGCCCGCCGTGCAGCCGCAGCCGCCCGCGCAGCAGGCGCCGCCCCCGACGGGCGGCGCGGCGCCGCCGCAGTAGCTCGCGCCGCGATCCCGCCGCAGTAGCTCAGGCCGCGAGCCGCAGCCCCGCCGGCCACGGCCGCGAGACGCTGCCCGAGCCGACCGCGCAGAAGCGCCACGGCAGCTCGGCCGCCTTCGTGATCCCGATCCGCGTGCCCGCGACCAGCTCGACGTCCTCCCAGCCCGGCGGCCGCGGCCCGATCCGCAGCGGGCCGCCGCCGGCGAGGTCGGAGCCGTCGTGCTCGAGCTCGATCGCCAGCGCCTGCGTGAGCTTGCCGGGGCCCGAGCAGAGCTGCTCCACCCCGTGCACCCCGCGCCGCTCGCGCATGGTGTCCAGCGCGGCGATCGGCTCCAGCGCGCGGATCAGCACCGCCGCGCCGATCCCCTCCGGCTCGCAGACCGCGTTGACGAGCGCGTGGATGCCGTAGGACCGGTAGACGTAGGCGGTGCCCGGCGGGCCGAACAGGACCTCGGTGCGCGGCGTGCGGCCCACGAACGCGTGGCACGCCGGCTCGGACTGGTGGTACGCCTCGGTCTCCACGATCACGCCCGCGGCGCGCCCGTGCGCGAGCGTGCAGCCGACGAGGTCGCGCGCGACCTCCAGCACCGGCCGGTCGTAGAACTCCGCCGGGAGCGCCACTACGCCGGCTGGCCGTCGAGCTCCGCGCGCGCGTGGCTGAGTTGCTCACGCACGCGCGCGAGCGCCGTGCCGCCTTCGGACACCTTGGACTCCAGCCACGACTGCTGCGCGAGCACGTCGTAGAACTCCTCGTCGAGCGCGTCGGAGTGGCGTGCGAGCTCCTCGCGGGAGAGGTCGGAGAGCGGGCGCCCGGCCGCGAGCGCCTCGCGCACGATCCCCGCGACGATGCCGTGCGACTGGCGGAACGGGATGCCGCGGCGGACCAGGAGGTCGGCGATGTCGGTCGCCGCGATCAGCTCGTCGGCGGCCGCGCCGGCCAGCCGCTCGCGGTCGAACGCGATCTCCTCGAGCATCCCGGCGGCGGCCTGCAGGCACAGGTCGAGCGTGTCGACCGCGTCGAACAGCTGCTCCTTGTCCTCCTGCATGTCCTTGTTGTAGGTCAGCGGGAGTCCGTGCAGCACGCCGTGCAGCGCCATCAGGCTCGCGACGACGCGCGGCGCCTTGCCGCGCAGCAGCTCGGCCGCGTCCGGGTTCTTCTTCTGCGGCATGATCGACGAGCCCGACGCCCACGCGTCCGACACCTCGCAGAAGCCGAACTCCTCCGACGACCACAGCACGATCTCCGCGCCGAGGCGCGAGAGGTGCGTCGCGCACGTCGCGGCGGCGGAGAGGAAGTCGAGCACGAAGTCGCGGTTGGAGACCGCGTCGATCGAGTTCGGGGAGACGGCGGAGAAGCCCAGCTCGCGCGCGACGAGCTGGCGGTCGGTCGCGAAGTTCACCCCGGCCAGCGCGCCCGCGCCCAGCGGCAGCTCGCTGGTGGAGCCGAGCACGAACTCGAAGCGCCGGGCGTCGCGCCGGAACATCCAGAAGTACGCGAGCAGGTGGTGCGACAGGTAGACGGGCTGGGCGCGCTGCAGGTGCGTGTAGCCCGGTATCGCCCAGTCCTCGTGGCGCTCGGCGAGCGAGACGAGCACGCTCTGGAGATGCTGGAGCTTCTTCAACGTCTCCAGCGCGTGCGCGCGCGTGAACATGGCGATGTCGGTGGCGACCTGGTCGTTGCGCGAGCGGGCGGTGTGGAGCTTGCCGCCGACGGGGCCGACGATCTCGGTCAGCCGCCGCTCGACCGCCATGTGGATGTCCTCGTCGTCGGGCGCGAAGCGGAACGTGCCTTCGTCCAGCTCGGCCTCCACGCGCTCCAGCCCGCCGAGCAGCGCGTCACGGTCGGCGTCGCTGACGATCCCGGTCGCGGCGAGCATCGTCGCGTGCGCGCGCGACTGCTCGACGTCGTACGGGCCGAGCCGCCAATCGAAGCCGATCGAGGCGTTGAGCTGCCGGAAGATGGGGTGCTGGGGCTCCGCGAAGCGCGACACACCGGCATCATGCCTGCAATGGACGCCCTCGTGCGCACCGCCCGGCCCGACGACGCGGCGGACGCGCTCCTGTTCGCGTCCGCGGCGCCCTACTACGCGGCGTACGCGGGCGGTCCCGCCCGTGCGCAGCGGCTGCTGCGCACGCTCTACCCCCACCGCGGGCACACCGCGAGCTGGGAGGTCTGCCACGTCGCGGTGGCCGGCGGGGAGGTGGTCGGCGTGCTCGCCGCGTTCCCGTCGCGCGAGGGCGACGTGCTGGCGCGCCGCTTCGTCCACCTCACGCTCGTGCATTCCGCGCCGTGGCGCATCCCGGCGCTGATGCGCCACCTGCGCGCCACCGCGGCGATCGCGCCGCATCCGCCGGAGCGGATGCTCTACGTCGACGCGCTGGCGACCGACCCGGCCCACCGCCGCCGCGGCGTGGCGCGCGCGTTGTTGGACGAAGCCGACCGGATCGCGGCCGCCGCCGGGCTCGACGGCGTCGCGCTCGACACGGGGATCGAGAACCGCGCGGCGCGCTCGCTCTACGAGCGCGCCGGCTTCAGCCCGAGCTCGCTCCGCCCCGCGCCGGACGAGCGCATCGCCCGCGCGGTCGGCGGCTCGGGCTTCGTCGGCTACGTCAAGCGGCGATGACCTGCGCGAGCGCGTCGGCGACGCGCTCGACCTGCGCCTCGGTCATCTGCGGGAAGAACGGCAGCGCGATCGAGCTGTCGGCGACGCGCTCGCAGACCGGGAGCTCGCCGCGGCGGTGCCCGAAGCGCTCGCGGTAGAACGACATCAGGTGGATCGCCGGCAGGTAGGGCTTGGACTGGACGCCGTGGTCGCGCAGCGCCAGCACCGTCGCGTCGCGATCGACGCCAACTGGGAGCTGGACGACGAACACGAACCAGCCGCGCACCGCCCCGTCCGCGTCCTCGCACGGCAGCGTCAGGCCGTGCTCGGAGGCGAGCCCGGCCAGCGCCGCGCGGTACCAGCCGGCGACGCGGACGCGTGCGGCGAGCATGTCGTCGAGGCGCTCGAGCTGCGCGATGCCGAGCGCGCAGGCGATGTCGGAGAGGCGGTAGTTGAAGCCGAGCCGGTCGTGGTCGAGCCAGCCCATGTCGGGCGCGCGGCCCTGGTTGCGCTCGGAGTCGATCCGCTCCTTCTGCTCGGCGGAGCCGAGCGCGATCATCCCGCCCTCGCCTGTCGTCATCTGCTTGTTGGCGTAGAAGCCGAAGATCGCCGGGTGCCCGCGCCCGCCGACCGCCCCGCCGTCCGCGTAGCGCGCGCCGAGCGCCTCGGCGGCGTCCTCGACGATCGGCAGCCCGTGGCGCTCGAGCGCCGCCATGTCGGCCGGGTAGCCGAAGATGTGCACGGGCAGGAGCGCGCGCGTGCGCTCCGTGATCGCGGCCGCGGCCGCCGCCGGGTCGACGCAGAAAGTGACCGGGTCGATGTCGGCGAACACCGGCCGCGCGCCCTCGTAGAGCGCCGCGTTGGCGGTCGCGACGAACGAGAACGGCGACGTCACGACCTCGTCGCCCGCCTCCACCCCGACCGCCCGCAGCGCGAGGTGCAGCCCGGTCGTGCCCGACGACACGGCGGACGCGTGGCGCGCGCCGACGCGCTCGGCGAACGCGGACTCGAACGCCGGCACGCGCGGGCCGAGCGAGAGGTGCCCCGAGCGCAGCACCTCGAGCACCGCCTGCTCCTCCGGCTCGCCGATCACCGGCTTCGCGAGCGGGATGACGTCGAGTTGCGTACTCACGACGCGGGCGCCGTGGCCGCGCCGCGCACGTGCTGCACGCGGCCCGGGAGCATCCCGGCCTCGAGCGAGTCGACCAGCGCGTCCCAGCTCGCCTCGATCACGTTCTCGCTCACGCCGATCGCGCCCCACGTGTCGGTCCCGTCGGACGCGTCGAGCAGCACGCGGGTGACCGCGCCGGTCGCCTTGGACTCGTCGAGGATGCGGACCTTGTAGTTGACGAGCCGGATCGCGCTCAGGTGCGGGTAGAGCTCGACGATCGCCGCGCGGAGGGCGGCGTCGAGCGCGTGGACCGGGCCGTTCCCCTCGGCGGTGCGGACGTAGCGCTCGCCGTCGATCCAGATCTTGATCGTCGCCTCGGTCTGCACGCGGCCGTCCTCGCGCTTCTCGGCGATCACGCGCCAGGACTCCAGCCGGAACAGCGGTGCGTAGTCGCCGGTCTCGCGCCGGATCAGCAGGTCGAACGAGCCGTCGGCGGCCTCGAAGTGGAAGCCCTCGTGCTCGAGCTGCTTCACGCGCTCGACGACGCGCGCGGCGGCCGCCGGATCGAGCTCGACGCCGGTCGCCTCTGCGCGCTGCAGCACGGTGCCCTTGCCGCTCAGCTCGCTGATCAGCACCTCGCGCGCGTTGCCGACCGCAGCGGGATCGACGTGCTCGAACGTCGCGGGGTCGGCGGCGACGCCGGCGACGTGCATCCCGCCCTTGTGCGCGAACGCGTTCGCGCCGACGTACGGCGCGTTGGGGTCGGGGACGAAGTTGAGCAGCTCGTCGAGGAAGTGCGACGCCTCGGTGAGCCCGGTCAGGTCGGGCAGGCACTCGTGGCCCATCTTGAGCTGGAGGTTGGGCACGATCGAGACGAGGTTCGCGTTGCCGCAGCGCTCGCCGTAGCCGTTCATCGTGCCCTGCACCATCGTCGCGCCGGCGTGGACCGCGGCGAGCGAGTTGGCGACGGCGCACTCGGCGTCGTTGTGGCAGTGGATCCCGACCGGCGCGCCGAGCGCCGCGACCACCGCCGCCGTCGCCGCCTGCACCTCGTGCGGGAGCGAGGCGCCGTTGGTGTCGCACAGCGTCACCCACGCGGCGCCCGCCTCGGCGGCCGCGCGGACGCAGCGCAGCGCGTACTCGGCGTCGTCGCGCCAGGCGTCGAAGAAGTGCTCGGCGTCGTAGACGACGGTCTTGCCCTCGCCCGCGAGGAACGCGACTGAGTCCGCGATCATGCGCAGGTTCTCCTCGCGGTCGACGCGCACGACCTTCTCCAGGTGCAGGCTCCAGGTCTTGCCGACCAGCGTGCACACGGGCGCGAACGAGCCGGCCAGCAGGCGCAGGCCATCGTCGTCGTCGGCGGCGACGCCGCGCCGCCGGGTCATGCCGAACGCCGCGATCTCGGCGGTCCGGAACGTCTCGCGCGCGAGCAGCTCGAACAGCTCGGCCTCCTTCGGGTTGGAGGCCGGGAAGCCCGCCTCCACCAGCGGGACGCCGAGCTCGTCGAGCACGTGCGCGACGCGCACCTTCTCCTCCGCCGAGAGCGACATGCCCTCGCCCTGCATCCCGTCGCGCAGGGTGCAGTCGTAGACGGCGATCCGGCTCACGTCGCGCGCGCCGGCGCTGCCACGAGGTCGTGCCAGTCCGCGTAGCGCTCGGAGCGCCCGTGCAGGGCGTCCTCGAACTCGCGCTGGATCGTGCGCGTGATCTCCCCCGGCTCGCCGCTGCCGACGGGCCGGTCGTCGATCTCGCGCAGCGGCGTCAGCTCGGCCGCGGTGCCGGTCATGAAGATCTCGTCGGCGAGGTAGAGCTCGCCGCGGGCGATGTCGCGCTCGACGACCTCGTAGCCGAGGTCGCGCGCGATCGTGATCACCGATGCGCGGTTGATGCCGCCGAGGATGTCGGAGCTGAAGCCGGGCGTGGCGATCGCGCCGCCCTTGACGACGAACAGGTTCTCGCCCGACCCCTCGCTCACCATGCCGCGGTCGTCGAGCAGGATCGCCTCCTCGTAGCCGGCCTTCGACACCTCGATCTTCGCGAGCACCGAGTTGACGTACTGGCCGGTCGCCTTGGCGGCGGGAATGACGGCGTCCGAGGAGATGCGCCGGAACGAGGACACTTTGCCGCGCACGCCGGTCCGCTTCCCCTCGTCGCCGAGGTAGGCGCCCCACTCCCACACGGCGATCGTCACGTCGACGGGGCAGTCGAGCGGGTACAGCCCCATCGGGCCCGCACCGCGGAAGACCAGCGGGCGGATGTAGCACGACTTGAGGTTGTTGCGCACGATCGTCTCGTGCGTCGCGGCGCGCAGCTCCTCGCGCGTGTACGGGATGTCCATCAGGTACATCCCGGCCGAGCGGT
>DATHJG010001171.1:0-3778 GCA_035489875.1 Solirubrobacteraceae bacterium
CGAGCCCGGCGAGCCGGCAGGCGCGTTCACCTACGACCCGGCGGACCCGGTGCCCACCGTGGGCGGCCACGGCGTCCTCTCGCCCGGGTACCCCAGCGGCCCGTTCGACCAGGCGAGCGTCGAGGCGCGCGACGACGTGCTCGTCTACACCTCGCAGCCGCTGCGGTCGGAGCTCGAGGTCACCGGGCGCGTGCGGGTGGTACTGCACGCGGAGAGCACGGCCCGCTCCACCGACTGGGTCGCGCGGCTGTGCGACGTCCACCCGGACGGGCGGTCGATCAACCTCTGCGACGGCATCCTTCGCGTCGCCGACGGCGCGCACCGCCCGGGCCGGCACGAGATCGACCTGTGGTCGACAAGCAACGTGTTCTTGCCGGGCCACCGGCTCCGGGTGCACGTGACGAGCAGCTCGTTCCCGCGGTGGGACCGCAATCTCAACACGGGCGACCAGCGCGAGCCCCGGCACGAGGTCGCCTGGCAGCGCGTCTCCCACGCCGCCGACCGGCCGTCCTTCATCGAGTTGCCGGTGATCGCGGACCGGAACCAATGACGACGTCCCGAGCACACGCCGTGCAGTCCACCGACCCGGCCGCGCCAACGGGCGGGTTCGTGCTGCCCGGGTTCGAGCCCGTGGCCGAGCAGTTCCGCCGCAACTTCCAGGAGCGGGGCGAGGGCGGCGCCGCCTTCGCGGCGGTCGTCGACGGCCGGCCGGCCGTCGACCTCTGGGGCGGCCTCGCCGATCGCGAGCGGCGGCGCTCGTGGCGTCGCGACACCCTCGCCGGGCTCTTCTCCGGGACCAAGGGCCTGGTGGCGACGTGCCTGCTCCTGCTCGTCGAGCGCGGCGCGCTCGACCTGGAGCGGCCGGTGCACGCCTACTGGCCCGAGTTCGCCGCCCACGGCAAGAGCGAGATCCTCGTCCGGCACCTCGTCTCGCATCACGCCGGGCTCCCGGGCCTCACGACTCCGGTCACGCCCGAAGAGGCCACCGACGGCGTGCGGATGGCGGGCCTGCTCGCCGACCAGCCCGCCGTCTGGCCGCCGGGGACGCGGCTCTACTACCACGCGATGACCTTCGGGTGGCTGTGCGGCGAGCTCGTCCGGCGCATCGACGGCCGCAGCGTGGGCCGGTTCTTTCGCGACGAGGTCGCCCGGCCGCTCGGACTGGGCGCGTGGATCGGCCTCCCAGCCGAGCACGACGCCCGCGTTGCCGTGCTCGAGCGCGGCGCGGGGTTCGGCACTCAGCGCCGCGACGAGGACGCCGCTCGTGGGGGCGATCCGCTCGCCTGGTCGATCTGGGACAACCCATCCCGGTTCGCGACGGACCCGCTCCCCGCGAACCTCCGGTACTGGCGGGCGGCCGAGGTCCCCGGGAGCAACGGCACCGCCTCGGCGCGCTCCCTCGCGCGCCTGTACGGATGTCTCGCCCGCGGCGGGGCGATCGATAGCGTCCGCCTGCTGCGGCCACAGACCATCGAGCTCGGCGCTACGTGCTTGGCCCGAGGCGCCGAGCCGTACGTCGAGGAGACGATGGCCTTCGGCGTCGGCTTCCAGCTGCAGACCGAGGCGGTCCGCTTCGGGCCCGTCGCGGTCGCTTTCGGCCACACCGGGACCGGTGGATCGGTGCACGGCGCGTGGCCGGCCTCGAAGGTCGGGTTCTCGTACCTCACCAGCGTGCTGCGGGAAGCCCGCGGTGCGGATCCGCGTGCCGTCGCGCTGCTCGAGGCGCTCCACGACGCCCTGCGGGCGAACGCGGCCTGATGCTGTGGAGAGCTCCGGTCGCCGTCGGCGCCGCGTTCGCGGCGTAGACGGCGGCGGCCGTCGGGCTAGCCCCACCGGTCACGGTCGAACGTCGAGCGCGCCCAGAGGTAGCCCACGAGCGCGAGGCCGGCGCACGAGGCGGTGACGGTGAGCTCGATCGACTCCGGCACACCGAAATTTAGTGGTGGGAACAGGTTCGAGAAGCCGGACATGACCGGTCACTGAGCCAAAACGGGATGACTCTCGGCCCCGAGATGCCCCCGAGCAGCGGGATCGCGCCGACCGCGCCGCCCCCGAACCGTCGTCGATGACGGACTCACACATGACCCTTAACCCGCCGAGCATGCGCGCGGAGCATCGCAACCCTCGGCGCCGCGACTACGCGCTCGAAACGCCGCTCGGCTAGAGGGCGGGCCGAAGCCCGCCCTCGCTTCAGTCGTCGGCTGCGTCTCAGCGGAGGAGGTAACCGATCGCTCGCCCCATGAGCGCGTTCCGCGCGGCGGGCGTTGCGACTCCCTCCAAACCGAATCCGAAGTAGATCGAGTCCTCGGTCGTGATCGCCGCGCCCTCGGGGAATCCGCCCGCGGTGGTGCGGACGAAGTCGTTCGAATTCGGCCCGCTTCCCGGCGGTGAGCCGGTGGCCGTCCAGCCGTCCATCCCGGTCTCGAAGGAGGTCGTGCCCTCGCCGGTCGAGATGACGATGTCGTCCACGAACATCCCGAGGCCCTGAACCGACCAGTCGCTCACGTACGCGATCGCGACCTCGACCTGCTTGCCCGCGTAGGCCGACAGGTCAACCGACCACTGCCCCCATCCGCCGGAGTTGCCCGAGTCGGCGTTCCAGGCGCCGGTCGTGCCCGTGGGCGAGCACGTGTTGTCCGGGTTGAGCGTCTGGTAATGGTCGAGGAACGGGTGCAGCTCGCGCCACCCCTCGGGGCAGCTGTCGCCGGTCGAGGTCGACGTGTGCCCGTTCAGGTCCGGGAGCGTCGTCCAGTCGTCCTGTCCGACCGTATGCGCCTCGACGAACACGAAGTCCCAGGCGGGTTCGGTGTCGTGCGAGGTCCAGAACGACAGGTTCGCTCCTCCGGCGGGCACGTCGATCGTCCGCGTGAGGCGCTTGTACGTGACGTCCGCGATGTTGGAATAGACGTAGTAGGAGCCGGTATGCGGGTCGAACGGCCCGCCGGGGCGGTCGTACCTCGCCGACGCCCAGCTGTCGAACAGCGGGTACTCGGACGCCGGCAGGATCCCGCTCGTGGCGATGAACGATGCGCTGTGATCCTGGTTGTTGGCACTCGGGCCGCCGAACGACCAGGCGAGCGACTCGAACGGACTGGCGACGCCAAAGACGTCGTAGAGCTGGCCGTTGTTGGTCGTGCCCGCGTCGTCGTTGTAGAGATACGCGCCCAGGTAGTACTGCAGGAAGTCGTCCTGCAGCGCCTGGCAGCCATCCTCGCCGGAGTCGTCGGGGTTGCACGGCGCGTTCGTCTCGAGGTTGAACTCATAGCCGAACGCCTCGCCGAAGCCTGCGTTCTTGCCGGTCCTGAACAGCCGGCCACCCTCGTTGAGATACGCGCGCACGGCCAGGATCTCGTCGTTGGCGAGGCGGGACGCGGTACCGGCCGCCATGCCGGGGTCTCGTGTGAGGATGTCGTCGCCCGTGTACCAGATGACGGCGTCGTAGTGGCTCAGGATGCCGAGCTGGCTCGGAGCCTTCCGGCCGTTGGCGTCGACGTCGTAGACGTCGGCCGTGATGCCGTTGGCGGCGAGTGCGTCGAGGTAGTAGGAGAGGTAGGTGGGCCCGCTCGTCTTCTTGTAGGCCGGCGAGATGCCCGTGTAGTCCTCGGCCGCGAGCACGAGGACGCGGCTCGAGGACTCGACCCGCGCGGTGTAGCTGAACGAGTCGCTCTTGACGGCGCCGCCGGAGGCCTCGAACCAGACCTTGACGACGTCGCCCGGGTTCGTCCCCGTGACGCTGCCGCGCATGATCCGGTAGTGGACGTCGCCAGTGTCCCCGCAG
>DATHJG010001172.1:0-7151 GCA_035489875.1 Solirubrobacteraceae bacterium
CGACAGAGCACGCATTCGTCGAGGTTCGGCTCCACGATCCGGAGCGTCCCGTCCGCCGCCTGGGCGTAGATGTCGACCGGGCAGACCTCGGTCAGCTTCGCGGCCAGTGCGGGGTCGTCGGCGACCTCGGCGCTGACCTCGACGTCGATGAATAGGCTCATTCTGCCTCGCTTCGCTCGTCACCGGCGGCGGCTTCGCCTTCGCCTCGCACTCCGATCTTCGCCCTGACCAGCTGCGGGATGTCCTCGATCCGCTCGGCGATCGTGATGCCGGCCGCCTGCATCCGCGCGATCTTCTCGGTCGCGGTGTCCTCCTTGCCCTCAACGATCGTGCCGGCGTGGCCGAACGACATGCCCGGCATCTCGTCCATGAACCGCCCGGCCATGAACGCGATCACGGGCAGCTTCGGGCCGTGCTCGGCCAGCTGCGCCTCCATCCGGCCGCCCGGCTCGGTGTAGATCACGATCGCCTCGGTCTGCGCGTCGGCCTCGAACAGCGGCAGCAGCTCCGCGTAGGTGGAGCCGATGATCGCGTCGCCGCCGATCGAGACCGCGGTGGACTGGCCCAGGCCGGCGGCGGTGAGCGTCGAGGACATCTCGGTCGTCATCCCGCCCGAGCGGCTGATCACGCCGACCGGGCCGGACGAGTAGGCCTGGCGCGCGTTGCGGGCCGGGCCGCCGATCCCGCCCATCTTGATCACGTCGGGGACGATGATCCCGAGGCAGTTCGGGCCGATGATCCGGGCGCCCCGCGCGTCGGCGAGCTCGACCATCTCGGCGACGTCCGCCCGCGGGATGCGCTCGGTGACGATGACGACGAGCCGGATCCCGTTCTCGATCGCCTCGAACACGGCGTCCTTGGTGAACGCGGGCGGGACCGTGACGACCGAGCCGTCGATCGGCCCGCCGTGGTGCGCGACCGCCTGCGCGACGGTGTCGAACACCGGCACGCCGTGGACGTCGCGGCCCAGCCGGCCCGGCGTGACGCCGCCGACGATCTTCGCGCCCGCGCCGTAGTCCAGGCACTCGCGCGTGAGGTTGACCGCCTCGCGGCCGGTGATGCCCTGGACGATGAACGTCGTGTCCGCGTCGATCAAGATGCTCATAAGGGGTACCTCCGCGGGGCGTCCGGCCCCGCGTCCTGATGGAGAAGGCCGGCCTCCGGCCGCCCGAGATCGTCGCCCTGGATCGCCACCACGGCACGCCGCGCCGCCTCGTTCAGCGAGACGCTGCGATCCGCGTAGGGCACCCCGTAGCGCTCGAGGATCTTGAAGCCCTCCTCCTCCCACGCGCCGGGAATCCGGAAGATCGCGACCTTCTCGGCCGGGTCGTATCCGAGCTCCAAGCACGCCTTGATCACGCCACGCGCGACGATGTCGACCCGCGTGTTGGAGACGATCGACATCATCACCGCGATCTTGTCCACGCCTGGCTTCTGCAGCACGAGCTTGGCCAGCCCGCACGTCTTCGCGACCGACGGGTTGCCGCCGATCTCGCAGTAGTTCGCCGGCCGGCCGCCGTGCGCGCGCACGGCGTCGAACAGCGTGAGCGACCCGCCGCCCGCGCCGATCACGAGGCCGAGGTCGCCGTCGAACTCGGTCACGTTGCCCGCGACGCCGCGGTGGTCCTGGGCGTCGACCGCCTCGCCGGCCAGCTCGAACGGCGTCGGCTCGCGCGCCTGGCGCGTCTCCTCGTCGCCGACGCCCAGCTCGCGCAGCAGCGCCGCCTGGCGCGGGCGCGCCTCGTTCTCCATGTCCATGTGCGCGTCGACGGCGACGAACGTGCCGTCGTCGAGCTCGGCGAGCGGGTTGATCTCGGCCAGCGTCATGTCGCGCTCGCGGAACAGCCGCGCCAGCCGCGCGAGGATCGGGGTGAGGCGCGTGAGCGCGCGGCCGGTCACGCCGACCGACGCGATCACCTGCTTGGCCTCGAAGTCCGAGAGCGGCCGCAGCGTCGAGAAGTGCCCGCGCCCGACGTGGTCGGGATGCGTCTCGGCGACCTCCTCGATGTCGATCCCGCCCATGTCGGAGAAGATCAGCACCGGCCGCTTGCGCGCCCCGTCCCACGTGACGCCGGCGTAGTACTCCCGCTTGACGGCGACGCGCGAGTCGACCAGCACGCCGCGCGGCACGTGGCCACCGATCTCGAGCGCGAGGATCGCCGCGGCGTGGGCCTCGGCCTCGTCCGGGGTGTCGGCGAACCGCACGCCGCCGGCCTTCATCCGCCCGCCGGTCAGGACCTGGGACTTGATGACCGTGGGCGCGCCGATCTCCTCCGCGATCCGCCGCGCCTCGGCGGCCGTGGTGGCGAAGCCGTGCGCGGAGACGGGGATGCCCGCCTTCTGCACGATCTGGCGTGATTCGTATTCGAAGAACCGCATGGGTAGGCCAACCCTAAGCGGGCCGCCCACCCGGCGGCGTCAGTTGGCGCTCACTCGACCGGCGTCGAGAGCAGCGCGCGCAGCGCCTGCGTCGTCGACCCGTGCAGCTGCCAGCCGTCGGATCCGACGAGCCGCTCGAGGTCCGCGACCATCCACGCCTCGCACGCCGCGACGTGGATCGCGCAGCCCGATGTCGCGAGCCGATCCCACTCGCGGGCGAGCCGGACGAGCGCGAACGTCTCGTAGTGGCGCAGGAACGTGAGGTCGAACACGAGGTCGCGAAAGTTGTCCTGCATCACCCCGCGGACCGCCTCGTCGACGACGGGCAGCTCGGCGTGCCGCAGGTCCGTGCCGAGGTTGATGACGCACGTGCGCTCGCCGAGGCGAAGGACGCCGAGCTCGACGAAAGGCGGCCCAAACGACTCCGACAGGTGCGTGCTCATGTCGATCACGGGTGCCCCGGCGCCTCAGCGGCCTAACCTGCCGTTGCTCTACCCTCACCCGGCGTGACCGTTCGGACAGGAGTGATCGCGGCGGCACTTGCGCTGGCCTTCGCCGCGCCGGCGTCCGCCGCCGAGGTGTCGGTGAGCGTGAAGCCCGGCGACGGCGTCCGGCTCGGCAACGCGACCACGATCTCCGGGCGCGTGACCGAGCAGGGCGCGCCGCTGGCCGACCGGACCGTGCGGCTGGAGATCCGCAAGCACCCGTTCCGCGGCCCCTGGAAGCGCAAGGCGGCGCGCAAGACCGACGCCGACGGGCGCTACTCGTTCGCGCCGGTGCTCAGGCGCAACCACCACATCCGCGTCCGGCTCGACGGTCTCCCGGCGACCGCGTACACCTCGGCGCAGCCGGACACGCTGACCGCGCGTCGCAACGCTTACGTGCTGCCCGCGTTCACGCTCTCGTTCAAGCAGCGCGGCGCCCGCAAGATCCGCGTCAGCCAGACCTACACGGTGCCGAAGGGCGTGAAGCTCACGGCGCCAACCCGCTTCTACGTCGGTCCGTGCAAGCCGAACACGCGCGACGAGTGCACGGCCACGACCGCGCCGTTCGCCAAGCAGGCCCCGACGCGCCGCGTGCGCGCCGGCCGCTACACCGCCCGCGCCACCGTCCCGATCCCCGCCTCGTTCGGGGGCCGCTTCTCCTACGTGAGCTGCTTCGCCTACTCCAAGGGCTCGGGCATGGGCAAGCCGGGCCAGCGCTGCCCGCGCAAGTCGGTCAAGCTGAGCCGTTAGGGCCCTCAGAGCCCGTAGGCCTCGCGCAGCTCGGGGTCCTTCTCGGCCAGCATCTCCGCCAGGCTCACCATCACCTTGCACTGCTTCCAGGTCGCGTCGTCCTGCATCTTGCCGTCGAGCATGTGCACGCCGCGGCCGTCGGGGATCGCCTCGAGCACCTGCTTCGCGAAGCGGACCTCCGCCGGGTCTGGGGAGAAGACGCGCCTCGCGATCTCGATCTGGCGCGGGTGCAGCGACCAGGCGCCGACGCAGCCCATCAGGAACGCGGCGCGGAACTGCGCCTCGCAGCCCGCGACGTCAGCGATGTCGCCGAACGGGCCGTAGAACGGGAGGATGCCGGTCGCCGCGCAGGCGTCGACCATGCGCGCGATCGAGTAGTGCCAGAGGTCCTGCTGCGCGCTCGCGCGCGGGGCGTCCGGATCGTCGGGGGACGGGTCGGCGAGCACGACGTAGCCGGGGTGGCCGCCGCCGACGCGGGTCGTCTTCATCCGCCGGGACGCCGCCAGGTCGGCTGGGCCGAAGCTCATTCCCTGCATGCGCGGGGACGCGGCGGCGATCTCCTCCAGGTTGGTCACGCCGAGCGCGGTCTCGAGGATCGCGTGGACGAGGATCGGGCGCTGCAGCCCGTGCTTGGCCTCGAGCTGGGCGAGCAGCCGGTCGACGTAGTGGATGTCCCACGCGCCCTCGACCTTCGGGACCATGATCACGTCGAGCCGGTCGCCGATCTCGCTGACGAGCGTGAGCAGATCGTCCAGCACCCAGGGGGAGTCGAGCGAGTTCACGCGCGTCCACAGCGCGGTGCCGCCGAGGTCGACCTCCCTGCCGATCTTCACCAGCCCGGCGCGCGCGGCCTCCTTGCGGTCGGCCGGCACCGCGTCCTCGAGGTTGCCGAGCAGGATGTCGGTCTTCGCCGCGATGTCCGGCAGCTTCGCGGCCATCTTCTCGTTCGAGGGGTCGAAGAAGTGGATCATCCGCGAGGGCGTGACCGGGATCTCGAGCAGCGGGTCGGGCGCGCCCACGGCGAGCGGCGCGGCGAAGGAGCGGGGATTGCGCATGAGGAAGCCGACCCTAGCGCCAGCTCCGAGCGTCGCGCCGCACATCCCGGTCGTGTCACGATCAGCGCATATGAGCTCCGAGACCACCCGCTCCGTCGAGACCGACCAGGCCGCGCGCGAGGCGAGCGGCGCCCACCCCTACGGCCGCTACCTCGAGGAGTTCGAGGTCGGCGCGGTCTACAAGCACTGGCCCGCCAAGACCGTGACCGAGGCCGACGACCACCTGTTCTGCCTCATCACGATGAACCACCACCCGCTGCACATCAACGACGTCTACGCGCGCGAGTCGCAGCAGGGCCGCAACGTCGTCGTCGGGCCGCTGGTCTACTCGCTCGCGCTCGGCATGAGCGTCTCCGACGTGTCGGGCAAGGCGATCGCCAACCTCGCCACCGAGGAGCTCAGGCATCCGGCGCCCGTGTTCCACGGCGACACGCTGTTCTGCGAGTCCGAGGTGCTCGAGGTGCGCGAGTCGCAGTCCAAGCCCGACCGCGGCACGGTGCGGGTCCACACGCGCGTGCTGAACCAGGACGGCGTGCTGGTTGCGGAGTTCAAGCGGCTCGTGCTGGTGCCGCGCAAGCCCTGATCGATCAAGAGGCGCACCGGTGGGTAGGTGGTGGGTAGGGTCCCTCAATGGCCACCGAAACATCTGTCCCGACCGCTCATCGAAGGCTCTTGCACTGGGTCGACGAGGCGGTCGCCCTGTGCGAGCCGGACGAGATCCACTGGTGCGACGGCACCGCTGAGGAGTACGACCGGCTGTGCCGGCTGCTCGTCGACGCCGGCACGTTCGAGCGCCTCTCCGACGCCAAGCGACCGAACTCCTACCTCGCGCTCTCCGACCCCGGCGACGTCGCCCGCGTGGAGGACCGCACGTTCATCTGCTCGGCCTCCGAGGCCGACGCCGGCCCGACGAACCACTGGCGCGAGCCGGGGGAGATGCGCGAGCTGCTGGCCGACAAGTTCGCGGGCAGCATGCGCGGGCGCACGCTCTACGTGGTGCCGTTCTCGATGGGGCCGCTCGGCTCGCCGATCTCCGAGATCGGCGTGCAGCTCACCGACTCCGCCTACGTGGCGGTCTCGATGCGGATCATGACCCGCATGGGGCAGGCGGCGCTCGACCAGCTCGCGACCGACGGCGACTTCGTCCCCTGCCTGCACACGGTCGGCGCGCCGCTGGCGAAGGGCGAGACGAGCAGCCCGTGGCCGTGCAACGAGGAGAAGTACATCGTCCACTTCCCCGAGACGCGCGAGATCTGGTCGTACGGCTCCGGTTACGGCGGCAACGCGCTGCTCGGCAAGAAGTGCTTCGCGCTGCGGATCGCCTCGGTGATGGCGCGCGACGAGGGCTGGATGGCCGAGCACATGCTGATCCTCAAGCTCACGTCGCCCGAGGGTGAGGTCAAGTACGTCACCGGCGCGTTTCCCAGCGCGTGCGGCAAGACCAACCTCGCGATGCTGATCCCGGCGATCGAGGGCTGGAAGGTCGAGACCGTCGGCGACGACATCGCGTGGATGAAGTTCGGCAGCGACGGGCGGCTGTACGCGATCAACCCCGAGGCCGGGTTCTTCGGCGTCGCGCCCGGCACCGGCGAGCCCACCAACCCCAACGCGATGGCCACCATCCGCGCGAACTCGATCTTCACCAACTGCGCGAAGACCGACGACGGCGACGTCTGGTGGGAGGGGATGACGAAGGAGCCGCCGGCGCACCTGATCGACTGGCACGGCGACGACTGGACGCCGGACTCCGGCACCCCCGCCGCCCACCCGAACGCGCGCTTCACGACGCCCGCCGCGCAGGATCCGGCGATCGCGCCCGAGTGGGCGGACCCCGCGGGCGTCCCGATCGACGCGATGCTGTTCGGCGGCCGCCGCTCCACCGTCGTGCCGCTCGTGCACGAGGCGTTCGACTGGGAGCACGGCGTCTTCCTCGGCTCGATCATGGGCTCCGAGACGACCGCCGCGGCGGCCGGCGCGGTCGGCAAGCTGCGCCGCGACCCGTTCGCGATGCTGCCGTTCTGCGGCTACCACATGGCCGACTACTTCCACCACTGGCTCGAGATCGGCCGCCGCGACGGCGCGCTGCTGCCGAAGCTGTTCTACGTCAACTGGTTCCGCAAGGACCCGAGCGACGGTCGCTGGCTGTGGCCGGGCTTCGGCGAGAACGCGCGCGTGCTCGAGTGGGTGTTCCGCCGCTGCGACGGGGCGGTCGAAGCCGCCGACACGCCGATCGGCCGCGTGCCGACGCCGGGTGCGCTCGACACCGACGGGCTCCCGATCGGCGCGGACGACCTCGCCGAGCTGCTGAAGGTCGAGCCCGCCGAATGGCTCCTGGAGATCGACCCGATCCGCGAGTTCTACGCGCAGTTCGGCGAGCGGCTGCCGGGCGAGCTGCCCGGGCAGCTCGACGCGCTCGAGCAGCGCCTGCGGGACGCGTCGACGTAGCGGCTCGCCGCCGGCTCTAGCGGGTCAGGACGTCCAC
>DATHJG010001173.1:0-6113 GCA_035489875.1 Solirubrobacteraceae bacterium
GTCGATCAGGATGAACGTCGGCGCGAAGTTGTCGAGCGCGGAGTCGCGGCCGAGGTAGCCGGCGAGGATCACGACCGCGAGCAGCCCGACGCCGAGCGCGCCGCACAGCGCCTCGACCGGGCGGCTGCCGAGGAAGCGACCGACGCCGCCAGGGAGCGGGCGCCAGCCGGGCCGCTGCAGCCGCGGCGCCGGCCAGAGCACCGCGAGGCCGGCGAACGACGCGATGAGCACGATCGCCGCGGCCCAGCCGAACAGCCACTCCGGGATCGGCAGGTTCGAGCGCTGGACCAGTCCGTGCGCCTCCGCGGCGGGCGGCGCCAGCGCCCCGGCGGCCGCCACCCCGGCCAGGACGGCGAACCACGTGCGGTGCCTCACAGCGCGGTCTTCAGCGCCTGCTCGAACGCGCCGAGGCCGAACGAGCCCTCGAGCCGCGCGGTGATCGTGCCGTCCTTCCCGACCACGAACAGCCAGGGCTCCGTCGGCAGGCCGAACTCCTGCAGCGGCTTGCGCAGCCCCTTGTTGGGATCGTTGTCGGTGTAGACCTCCTGGTGGATGAACTCCACCTGGTCGCCGTAGCGCGACCGGAGCTCGAGCCCCACGTCCACGACCGGCCCGCAGACCCGCGACTGGCAGAGCTGCGGGGTCGCGAACAGCAGCGCCACCGGCTTCTTGCCGACCACGTCGGCGAAGTTCGCGTGCATGTCGCTGGTCGGCCGGCGCGTGTCGATCGCCTCGGCGTCGCCGCCGGCGGACGCCACCGTGTCGGTGACGGCCTTGGGCGCCGGCTCGCCGACCTCGGGGATCTTGTCGTCGGCCGGCACGATCACGGTGAGCTGCGCCGGGGCGGCGACCGGCTTGCCGTCCACGATCGTGACCGACATCACCGAGTACTTGCCGGGCTTGGAGAACGGCACCTGCGCGGCGTAGACGGCGGCGAACGGGTCGGCCTCGGTGGCGGCCTGCTGCGAGCGGTACGGCGGCTCGGTGACCAGCACGTCGGCGGGCGCCACGAACGGGCCCTTGGCCGGCGACTCCGGCGAGCGTGCGTAGTACACCGCCGTCTTGCCGTAGACGAACCCGGCCTGGTCGTCGATCACGCCGAACGCGAGGCGGTTCTTCTGGCCCGCGAGGTAGATCGAGCCGGCGAGGCCCATCTGCGGGCCGCCGCCGATCTCGTCGGCCAGTGCCTGCAGCGTCTTGCCCGCGGGCTTGGGGAACTCGGACGCCTGCGGGTCGCGGGCGGCCCGGACCTTGTCCTGCAGGTTGCTCGGGACCTGCGTGACGGGGTCTTTCGCAGGCCCGCCGCCGCCGTCTCCGCCGCCGCACCCGGCGGCAGCGACCACCAGTGCGGCGAGCGCAGCGGCCAGCGTGGGCGCGCGCATCGCTAGTGCTGCCCCGCCACCACGCCGGGCACGCCGGTGTTGGTGGAGTAGGCGGGCTGGATCTTCATCTCGGGGCGGATGTGGTGCACGGCCTGGGAGACGGCGATCGCGGACTCGGCGAAGCCGGTCGCGATCAGCTTCAGCTTGCCGTCGAAGATCGTGACGTCGCCGCATGCCCAGACGCGGTCGAGGCTGGTCTTCATGAGCTGGTCGACGACAAGTGAGCCCTTCTCGATCGCGAAGCCCCAATCCTTGAGCGGCCCGAGCCGCGTGACGAACCCGAGCTGGAGCAGGACGGCGTCGCAGGCGAGCGTCTCGACCGTCCCGTCGTCCTTGTGGTGCAGCTCGACCGCCTCGATCGCGCGGTCGCCGAGGACGCGCTTGATCACGTACGGGACGCGCAGGTCGACGCGCCCGGCGTCGACGTGGTCCAGCACCTCGGCCACGGTCGCCTCGTGCGCGCGGAACGCCTCGCGGCGGTGGACGAGCGTGACGCGCGCGGCGGTCTCGAGCAGGTTCACGACCCAGTCGAACGCGGAGTCGCCGCCCCCGACGATCACGACGCGCTTGCCGGCGAACTCGGTCTTGTCGCCCACGAGGTAGTGCGCGCCGCGGCCCTCCCACGGCGCCATGTCGACGTCGGACGTCGGCAGCCGCCGCGGCTCGAAGGCGCCGTGTCCGCCGGCGACGATCACGGTGCGGGAGCGCAGCTCGCCGCCGTCGGTGTGAAGGACGACCTCGTCGCCGTCGTACTCCAGCCGGTGCGCGGTGCACTCGAGGTAGACCGGGACGTCGAACTGGTCGAGCGCCTGCTCGCGCAGCCGCTCGACGAGCTCGCTCGCCAGGATCCGCCGGTGTCCGGGCACGTCGAAGATCCACTTCTCCGGGTACAGCGTCGTGCACTGCCCGCCGATCTCCGGCAGCGACTCGACGATCCGGCAGCTCGCCTGGCGCATGCCCGCCCAGAACGCGGTCGCGAGCCCGACGGGACCGGCGCCGACGATCGTGATGTCGACCGTCTCGTCGCTCATGCAGCGGGGAGCGCCTCGGAGAGCGGGGTGCCGTCGAGCGCGGCCAGCGCCCGCTCCACCGAGGTCGACACGCACGTGAACGTCGGCGTGTCGCGCTTGGTGTAGGCCGACGCCTCGGTCGTGCGGAGCCGCTGCACGAGGTCGAGGAAGCGCGCCGGCTCGTCGGTCTCGAACGCGACGACGAACTCCTGGTCGTCGAGGCCGAACGAGTACGACGTGTTGAGGTCGATGTCGGGGTACTCCTTCCCGACCTTGATGTGCTCCTGCATGATCTTCCAGCGCTCGTCCGCGGGCATCGTGTACCACGCGCGCGTCTTGACGAACGGGTAGACGAACAGGTAGCGGGCGTGTGCGGGGCGGACCTCCAGGCGCGACTCGTCGGAGTACTCCGACGGCTTGGTCATCGCGAGGTAGGAGTACGGCTGGCTGCACCACTTCATCAGCCCGCTCTGGGCCAGTACGACGTGGAACTCGTGGATGCGCTCGAGGTTCGTGGCCTGGCTGAGCAGCATCAGGTCGGTGTCGCCGCGCGTGCCGACGGTGGAGAACGCGCGCAGCAGCCGCTCGGCCGCGAAGTCCTCGCAGGCCGCCAGGAACTCGCGCTTGTCCTCCGCGCGCTGCTCCTCCGGAAGGCGACGCCAGGCAGGATCGACCTTCAGGAAGGAGTACTTGACGAAATGGCGTTCAGGCACACCGGCAAGGATACGGCGGCGATGGTGTTTCAAGAGGGCGAAGCCCGGTTAAGCCCCGACCGAGGCGAAGCCGGTGACGAGGCCCCTGGGCCGAGGCAGAATGTCGGGCATCGCATCAGACGCGGTCCGGATGACCCGCGGAGCAACCTAATCCTCGCCAAGGGTGCGGATGCCCGAACCGGAACCGCGGGTCCGCTCGCTTAGGATGCACGCATGCGGGTCGCGCTTGTCTCTCCCTACTCGTGGTCGTACCCCGGCGGGGTGACGCGGCACATCGAGGCGCTGGCGGGCGAGCTGATCGCGAGCGGCCACGACGTGCGGGTGCTCGCGCCGTACGACCGCGACGACCGCCTCACCGCGTGGCTGCACCGCGGCACGCGGCCGCAGCGCCGCGAGGTGCCCGAGTGGTTGATCCCGCTCGGCCCCACGATCGGCTGGCCGTCCAACGGCGCGGTGTCCAACCTCGCGCCCACGCCGCACGCGATCGCGACGCTGCGGCGCGAGTTGCGCGCGGGGCAGTTCGACGTCGTACACGTCCACGAGCCGGTCGCGCCGGTGGTGGGCTGGGACGTGCTGACGTCCACCGACGCGCCGCTCGTCGCCACGTTCCACGCCTACTCGGAGAGCCGGCCGCCGCACGCCGTCGCGGCGCTGCTCGGCGCGCGTCGCAAGCTCAACCGGATCGCCGTCCGGATCGCCGTGTCGGAAGCCGCCGCGTGGACCGGCCGGCGCTTCTACGGCGGCTCCTACCGGATCGTCCCCAACGGCGTCACGCTCCCCGACGGGGGCGTGCCGGCCGCGCGCCGGCGCGCGCCGGGCGAGCCGCTCGAGATCGTGTTCGTCGGCCAGGCGGTGGAGCGCAAGGGGCTGTCCGTGCTGCTGCGCGCGTTCGAGGCGCTGCGCGAGCACGTGCCGGCGCGGCTGACCGTCGTCGGCGCGTCGGAGCCCGAGGTCGCGCCGCTGCTGGTCGACCGCGCAGGCGTGACGATCCTCGGCCGCGTCTCGGACGCCGAGAAGCACGCGGCGCTGCATGCGGCCGACGTGCTCGCGGCGCCGTCGCTCGGCGGCGAGTCGTTCGGCATGGTCCTGACCGAGGCGTTCGCGGCCGGCACGCCGGTCGTGGCCTCCGACATCGCCGGCTACCGCGACGTCGTCACCGACGGCGTCGACGGGCTGCTGCTCCCGCGCGGCGACGCGACCGCGCTCGCCGAGACGCTGCGCGACCTCGCGCTCGACCCGGAGCGCACGGCGACCCTGGGCGCCGCCGCGGGCGGGAGCGCGGAGCGCTACGCGTGGCCGAAGGTCGCCGCCCAGGTCGCCGAGGTGTACGCGGACGCGCGCGCGGTGCCGCAGCCCGAGGGCGCGATGGAGCGGGCGGCCGTGCGCTATGGGCTGCGCTCGGCCGACCTCGCCCCGCGCCGCCCGGCGCGGCGCCTGCCGTCGCTCGACCCGCTGCCCGCGGGTGCCGGACTGCGCGCGGGTGCGCTGCTGCGGCGCGGCGCCATGGGCCTGGCGGGCTTGGGCGTCGCGGCGGGCTCCTACCTCGCGCTCCAGCACATCGGCCTCGACCGGATCGGCCACTCGCTCGTGACCTCGAGCCCCTCCTGGGTGCTCGTCGGCCTGGCGCTGATGTGCGTCTCCATGCTCTTCCGCGCGGTCTCGTGGCACGCGATCCTGCGCGCCGCGCTGCCCGACTTCCGGCCGCGCTTCACCGACGCCTGGCAGGGCACGACCGTCGGCGTGCTGATGTCCGCGACGCTGCCGGCGCGGCTCGGCGAGCCCTCGCGCGCGCTGATCGTGGCGCGCCGGCTCGGGCGCCCGCGCGAGGCGCTGTCCGTGGTGATCGGGACACTCGTCTCGCAGACGCTGCTCAACGTGCTCGCGCTCGTGATCCTCGGCGCCGTGATGTTCTCCACCGTCGGCCTGTTCGCGGGGCGCGAGCAGGCGCTGCTCTGGTACGCGGCCGCGCCGTTCGTCGTGCTCCTGCTCGTGCTCGTCGCGCCCGCGCTGGTGCGCTCGGGGCTGCCCAAGCGCTCGGCGCGGGTGGCGCGCTGGATGCGCCAGGGGCGCGCGGCCGCGACCCGCGTCCGCCGCGGCCTGATCGTGTTCCGCCGGCCGCGCCTGGGCTCGGCGGCGGTGACGATGCAGCTCGGCGCGTGGGCGCTGCAGCTCGTCAGCTGCTACGTGCTCATGGTCGCGCTCGGGCTCGACACGCGGGGCGCCGACCTCGGCGCCGCGGCGGCGGTCCTGTTCGCGGTCAACGTCAGCGCGGTGCTGCCGCTCACCCCGTCGAACCTCGGCGTCTTCCAGGCCGCATGCGTGCTCGTGCTCAACCGCGCGTACGGGATCGGCTACGCGGACGCGTTCGCGTACGGGATCATCCTGCAGGCCGTGGAGATCGCCGCTGCCGTGGTGCTCGGCGCTCCGGCGCTGGTGAAGGAGGGCCTGTCGTGGCGCGAGGTCCGGCTGCGCGCGCTCCACACCGCTCCGGTCGAGCTCTCGGCTGTGCCGGGGCGCGGGGCTGAGGCGTCGCGGGCGGGCGAGTAGATCTCTCGTCTGCCGTTCGGCGTGCAGGTGGGCGCGCGGCGAACTTCAACGGCAGCATTGAGGGGAAGGCCCGGATCCCGGTCGCGCTTCGGCGGAAGCGCCCCCGCGCGCGACCCGCCGAGTGTCGTGAATGTCTCGCATCACGAGACGTTCACGACACTCGGCCGGGTGGCGTAAGCGGCACCCCGGCTCCCTCCCCCTCAATGCCCGCCGTTGACGTTCGCCGGCGCCCGCCCGCACGCCCGCGGAGACCGAACGAGCCTCAAGCGGCAGTCGCGAGACCCTCGCGCGCGAACACCGCGGTGAGCTCCGCCCGGGAGCGCACGCCGAACTTCGCGTACACCCGGGACAGGTGGTGCTCCACCGTCTTCTCGCTCAGGAACAGCGCGGCCGCGACCTGCTTGTTCGGCCGGCCCTCGGCGACGAGCCGGGCGACGTCGAGCTCGCGCGCGGTGAGCGAG
>DATHJG010001174.1:0-3715 GCA_035489875.1 Solirubrobacteraceae bacterium
AGGAACATCGGGAGGTACTCGGAGACGTCCACGGCTCAGCCCTTCCGATAGATGAAGTGGAAGGGGGACGTGAGGTTCAGGCCGCGGGGGTCGGCGACGCGCTCGGACGCTCCCACCACGAGATACCCGCCCGGCCGCAGCGCGTCGACGAGGCGCACGTGCAGGGCGTCGCGGACCGCCTCGGTGAAGTAGATGACGGTGTTGCGGCAGAGCACGAGGTCGTAGCGCTCGCGCGGCACCGGCATGCGCAGCAGGTCGCCGGTCGCGAACCGCACCATGCGGCGCAGCTCCTCGGTCGCCTGGCCGCCGGGGAAGTAGCGCTCGAGCGCCCGCTGCGGCGCCCCGCGGGCGTCCTCGGGCGTGAAGCCGCCGCGGCGGGCGCGGGCGACCATGCGGTGGTCGAGGTCGGTGCCGGTGATCTCCACGCGCGCGGCCGGGATCGCCTCGCGGCAGACGGCGGCCAGCGTGTACGCCTCGGCGCCGTAGGAGCAGCCGGCGCTCCAGGCGCGCACGCGCCCGCGCTCGGCCAGCTCCGGCAGGATCGTCGTGGCCAGCGCGGTCCACTGCTCGGGATGGCGCCAGAGCTGGGAGACGTTGATCGTGACGCGGTCGAGGAACGCGTCGAGCTCCGCGGCGTCGGCGCGGAGCCGGCGCGCGTACTCGCCGAGATCCTCGGTCCCGCGGCGCGCCGTCCAGGTCCGGATCCGGCGCTCCATCTGCGCGCGCTTGTACTGCAGCAGGTCGACGCCGCAGATCGTGCGGACGGCCTCGCAGAACGGCGTGAAGTCGTCGACGCGAGGCGAAGCCGGTGACGAGGGAGGAACGACCGAGGCAGGAAACTTCGGCACGCCCGCGGCGCGCGTGGGCTGGACGACGCCCATCTAGAGCTCCCCGGCGATCGCGTCGGCGAGCCGGTCGAGCGGCAGCACGGCGTCGGCGAGGCCGGCGTCGGCCACCGCGCGCGGCATGCCGTAGACGGTGCAGCTCGACTCCGCCTCGACGAGCACGCGCCCGCCGGCGCGCTTGACGGCGCGGGCGCCCTCGAGCCCGTCCTTGCCCATGCCGGTGAGGACGACGAGCAGCACGCGGCGGGTGAACAGGCGCGCGGCGTCGGCGATCGTGAAGTCGGCCCGCGGTTTCAGGCCGCCCTCGGGGGCGTCGTCCGCCAGCCGCAGGCGGCGGTCGTCGGAGAGCCGCAGGTGCGAGCCGCCGGGCGCCACGAGCAGGCTGCCGGGGTCGAGCACGTCGCCGGTGCGCGCCTCGCGCACCGCGAGCGCGCTCGCGCCGTCGAGCCGCGCGGCGAGCGAGGCGGTGAAGCCGGCCGGCATGTGCTGCACGAGCAGCCCGCCGGCGCCGAGCTGCGCCGGGAGGCGGGGAACGAGCTCGCCGAGCGCGCGCGGGCCGCCGGTGGAGGAGGCGATCACGAGCAGCGTGCCGGCGCCGGCGCGGCGCGTGGCGAGCGCCGGCGTGCGCAGCCGGGCGGGGGCGGGAGCTGGCCGACGGGGAAGGTTGCGCTGGGCGCGGCGGCGGATGCGTCCGGCGGCGTGCGCCGCCTCGCCGACCTTGCGGCCCAGCTCGCTCGTGAACGTCTCCAGCGGCTCGCCGAGCGCCGGCTTGGCGACGAGGTCGAACGCGCCCTCGGCGAGCGCGTCGACGGCGTACGCGCCGTGGGCCGGGGAGAACGCCGACACCACGACGACCGGCACCGGCTCGGCCTTGCCGTCGCGCAGCGCCCGCAGCACGCCGAGGCCGTCGAGGCCGGGCATGTGGAGGTCGAGCGTCAGCGCGTCCGGCCGGTGCTCGCGGCACAGGTCCAGCGCCTCGTCGCCGTCCGCCGCCGTGCCCACGACCTCGAACCCCTGCCGGCCGAGCGCGTCGGCCAGCATGCGGCGCATCAGCCGCGAGTCGTCGGCGACGACGACGCGGCGCGTGCCGGGCGTGGTGACGGGGCCGGCCATGGGTCGCTCACGCGGCCGCGGCGAGGTCGTCGGCGACCGGCGTGGCCGCGAACAAGCCCTCCGGGTTGAGCAGGATCACGAGGCGGTCGTCGATCTTCGCGATCGCGTCGATCGTGTCGGTGTTGGCGGTCGGGACCGGCTCGAGCTGGTCCGACGCCACCGTGAGGACCTCCTCGACCTCGTCGACCATGACGCCGACCTGGCCGTCGCCGGTCTCCAGGATCACGATCTTGCCCGGCTCGGTGCCGGTGTCGGCCAGGTCGAGGCGGGCGGCGAGGTCGAAGATCGGGATGATCTTCCCCCGCAGCCCGATCACGCCGCGGATCCAGGCGACCTCGGAGACCACCGACCGCGGCTCGGAAAAGCGGATGATCTCGTGCACGGAAGCGATCGGGAGCGCGTACTCCTCGGCGCCGAGGCTGAACACGACGAGCTGCTGTGAGCTGATCTCAGACATGTCGACCCGGGCAATCGGCAGCCGGGTCGGTCGCTTGAATCAGCGACGGGCGGGGAAGCGCACCACGAAGCGGGCGCCGCGGCCGTCCAGCGGCTCCTCGAGCGAGACCGTGCCGTCGTGCGAGTCGGCGACCGCTTGGACGATCGAGAGGCCGAGGCCGCTCGAGCCGCTGCGGTCGCCGTCGCCGCGGAAGAAGCGCTCGAACACCTTGTCGCGCAGCTCGGGCGAGATGCCCGGGCCGTCGTCCTCGACCGAGAGCACGATCTCGCCGTCGATCCGCTCCACCGTCGCCTCGACGGCCGTGCCCGGGTCGGTGTGGCGGAGGGCGTTCTCCAGCAGGTTGAGCGTCAGCCGGTGCAGCTCGTCGCGCGCGCCCTCCAGCTCGGCGCCCGGCGGCGCGGAGACGCTGATCTGATGGTCGCCCGCGACCGGCTCGAGCTCGCCCGCTGCCTCGGTGACGACCTCGGACAGGTCGACCGGCACGCGCGGCGCCATGCGGCCGGCGTCGGCGCGGGCGAGCAGCAGCAGGTCGGCGACCAGTCGCCGCATCCGGCGCGAGGAGCGCAGCGCGGAGGCGGCCGCCTCGCGCTGCTCGCCCTCCAGCTCCATCTCGAGCAGCTCGAGGTTGGCCAGCACGGATGTGAGCGGCGTGCGCAGCTCGTGCGACGCGTCGGCGACGAACTGGCGCTGGCGGGCGAGCGTCGCCTCGGTCTCGCCGCGTGCCTCGTTGAGCGCGTAGAGCATGCTCTCCAGCGTGCTCGCCAGCTCGGAGACCTCGTCGCTGGACTCCGGGTGGGGGATGGTCAGCGACGGGTCGCGCGTGCGCGCGATCGTGCGCGCAGTGTCCGTCAGCCGCGTGATCGGCGCCATCGCGCGGGTCGCGGTCGCGAGGCCGGCGAGCAGCGCGAGCGCCGCGCCGCCCAGCACGCCGAGGCCGAGGAAGACCCGCACGCGGTTGGCGCTCGCGTCCACGTCGGAGAGCCGGCGCGCGTACTGGACGAAGAACGTGCCGGCGCTGGTGGGGATGGGCCGGGACTCGATGCGGTATCCGGCGTAGTCCTCCCGCAACGTCCGCGGCGGCGGGAGATACGGCGCGTTCGTCGTCTGCGCGACCACCTCGCCCGTGCGGAACACCACCCGGATCACGGGGTTCAGGCTCGCGTCGTAGTCGTTGAGCTTCGGGCTGTCGGCGTCGAGCCGGACCCGGAACTGGTTTTCGCCCTCGGTGACGATCTGCAGCGAGATCGTCCTTCTCAGGTCGTCCGCCGCCGAGGCCGTCTCGCGGTTGACGTCCGCCCGG
>DATHJG010001175.1:0-5705 GCA_035489875.1 Solirubrobacteraceae bacterium
ACCCGATCCGCGAGTTCTACGCGCAGTTCGGCGAGCGGCTGCCGGGCGAGCTGCCCGGGCAGCTCGACGCGCTCGAGCAGCGCCTGCGGGACGCGTCGACGTAGCGGCTCGCCGCCGGCTCTAGCGGGTCAGGACGTCCACAAGGCCGGGGAAGCGACGCTCGAGGTCGTCGCGGCGCAGCGAGATGATCCGCTGCGTCCCCTCGGCGCGCGTGCGCGTCACGCCCGCCTCGCGCAGCAGTCGCAGGTGGTAGGAGCCGGTCGAGGCGGCGAGCCCCAGCCGCTCCTGGAGGGCGTGGCAGTTCCACTCGCTGCCGTCGGCGAGGATCCGGACGATCTCGAGCCGGAGCGGCTCGCCGACCGTACGCATGACCGTCGCGAGGTCGAACGCGTCCACCGACGGATGGGGGATCTTCTCGCGCGCAGTGGCTGCCGGCATGCCGGGCATGCTACAACTTCGAACCTTCCAAATCATTGGAAATATCGAAGGAGCCCCAGTGTCCGTCACGCTTTCCCCAGCGCCCGGCACGGAGCGTCGCACGCTCTCCCCGCCGGTGGCATATGCGCTCGTCGCGTCCGTCGTCGGCGTCGCGCTGTTCGCCTCGATCACGCCGTCGCCGCTCTACGCCACCTACCGCGAGCTGTGGGGGTTCTCGCCGCTCGTGCTCACGCTCGTGTACGCGACCTACGCGTTCGGCGTGCTGACGACGCTGATCCTCGCGGGCCGCGTGTCGGACGAGGTCGGGCGACGGCCGGTCCTGCTGCTCGCGCTCGGCACGCTGATGCTCACCACCGTCGTGTTCATGGCGGCGGACTCCGTCGGCTGGCTGTTCCTCGCCCGCGGGCTCCAAGGGCTTGCGACCGGCCTGGCGCTCGGCGCCGCGAGCGCGGCCATGCTCGACCTGCATCCCCGCCGCGACCCGGCCGCCGTCGGCCTGGCCAACGGCGTCGTGAGCGCCGGCGGGCTCGGACTGGGGATGCTCGCCTCGGCGACGGTCGTCGAACTGCTGCCCGCGCCCCGCGTGCTGCCCTACGTCCTGCTGCTCGTCCTGTTCGCGGTCGCGTTCGCCGGCGCGCTCCTCATGCCCGAGCCCGTCGCCGAGCGCTCCCGTCCGCGCCTGACGCCCCAGCGCCCGAGCATCCCGGCGCCGGTGCGCCGCGCGTTCCTGCTCGCGGCGCTCGCGGTCGTCTCGTCGTGGTCGATCGGCGGCCTGTTCTTCTCGCTCGGCCCGCAGCTCTCGGGGGCGCTGTTCCACAGCGCCGACCATTTCGTCGCCGGGATCGGCGTGTTCCTGCTCGCCGGGGCCGGCTCGCTCGCCCAGGTCGTGTTCGGACGCTCGCGGCCGTGGGCCGGCGCGGTCGCCGGCTCGGTCGCGCTCTCGCTCGGCATGCTGCTGATCGTCGCGGCCGTCGCCGCCGACTCCGCCGAGCTGTTCGTCGCCGGCTCGCTGGTCGGCGGCGCGGGCTTCGGGGTCGCGTTCCTCGGTGCGCTGCGCGCGCTCTCCGCGGTCATCCCGCACGAGCACCGCGCCGCGGTCATGTCCGCGTTCTACATCGTCGCCTACTGCGCGCTCTCGGTTCCCGCGGTCCTGGCCGGCCTGCTCGTCACGCCGCTCGGGCTGCGGCCGACGTTCGAGATCTTCGGCTCGGTCGTGGCGGCGCTGGCGCTGGTCGTCGCGTTCGAGGCGTGGCGCACGCGCCCGCGCACGGCGCTCGGGTAGCGTCCGCATGCGCTGCCGAGGCTCAGCGTCGTTGGACCTCGGCGCCCGCGTTGTATCCGCAGCCGAGCAGCCGCGCGACGCTCGGCGAGTCGTTGCGGAAGCGGTAGGGCTGGCCCGCGGGCACGTACACGGTGTCGCCGCGGCTCAGCTCGAGCTGACCCTGAGCCGTCTCGTACACGATCGTGCCCTCGAGGACGTGACTGAAGACGTCCGTCGGGTTGGCCTGGAGGACCTCCATCGCGCCGCCCGGCTCGTAGACCCAGATCATCGGGACGAGCGACTGCGCGGCGTCGGCCACCAGCAGGTAGGCGGAGATGCGCTCGCCCTGCGACGTGAAGTGCACCTCGTCGCCGGCGCGGACCACCTGGGAGCGCGACTCGACGGCGGTGGGCGGAACCACATCGGTCATCGACGCTCCGTAGCACTCGAGCAGGCGCACGAAGCGCCCCAGGGCAAGATCGCTCTCTCCTCGCTCGACCAGCGACAGGAACGACGCGGACATGCCGGCGAGCTCGGCCGCCGCCGACAACGACAGGCCGCGGTCCACGCGCAGGCGCCGCAGTCGTGCACCGAGGCTCGGGTCGGGGTGGTCTTGGGTCATCTGAGGAGCCCGGACGTCGGAGACCGGGCTGCTGAATCTAGCGGCGCGCCCAGCCCGGTCACGTGACCGAGGAGCCGCTTCAGGGGCCCTTGGCCGCGGTCACATATGCCGCGACGGCCTGGATCTGCTCGGGCTGCAGCGTGCCCTTGAAGCTCGGCATGCCGCCGCCGCCGTTCTCGACCTGCGTGACGATCGCGGCGTCATCCAGCGTCGACTCGTCGAGGTTCGGCCCGACCTGTCCGCTGGCGCCCGCGTCGGCGAGCGTGTGGCAGCTCCCGCAGCTCTGGACGAAGATCTGCTTCCCGGCGTCGTCGGCCGCCGCACCCGGATCCGCGGTCGGCTCGGCGGCCGGCGGCGGCGCTTCGGCATCGCCCGATGGCGCGGGCGCGTCGGCATCGCCCGATGGCGCGAGCGTGCCCGTCGACGGGGCGCCGGCGGCGGAGCCGTTCTCGAGGTCGCGCGGCTTCTGCGTGAGCGAGACGGACGCCGTCTGCTCGTCGTCGCCGCCGCACGCCGAGACGCCGACGGCTGCGGCCGCGCAGGCGAGCAGCAGGGCAATGACGCGAACGACGCTCGGCATGGGGCGCGTACCGTACAGGATTCTGCACGTGTAGCCTTCGCGCCGAAATATTCTGGACGGCGGGCCTGCTGCTGCTGTCGTCCACTCATCAACTGTGGTGGAGAGCAGATGTCCAACGACGTAGCCAGCCGGGTCTCGCGCCGCTCCCTCCTGACGGCCGCAGGCGTGGCCGCCGGAGGCTCCGCGCTCGCCGGGCTCGGACCGCGGGTCGCGCGCGCGGCCGGGAAGTCGTTCGACGGCGAGGCGGACGTCGTCGTGGTCGGGGGCGGCGGCGCCGCGTTCGCGGCGGCCATCGGCGCGTCGAAGCGGGGGATCAAGGTGCTCGTGCTCGAGAAGGCGCCGGCGATCGGCGGAACCACGGCCCGCTCCGGCGGCGCGTACTGGATCCCCAACAACCACCTGCTCCGGGCCAAGGGCCGCGACGATCCCAAGCCGGACGCCGTCGCGCTGATGGCGCGGCTGGCGTTCCCGTCGGTGTACGACCCGGAAGCGCCGAAGCTCGGGATCGACGCGTTCCACTACGACCTGCTCGACGCCTTCTACGACCGGGGCGCCCAGGTCGTCGAGCGGCTCGAGCAGATGGGCGCCGTCAAGTCCGCGATCGCCCCGCTGCTCCCGGGACAGAGCAGCGACGTGCCGTGGACCCATCCCGAGTACCACGCGGAGCTGCCCGAGAACAAGGCCCCGTACGGCCGCTCGCTCATGCCCGCCGGCGGCGAGGGCGGCGGCGGCAGCAGCCTGATGACGAGCCTCGCGACGTTCGCGCGCAAGGCCGGCGTGAAGATCGCCACGGGGCATCGCGTCGTCCAGTTCGCGACCAGCGACGCCGGAGCGGTCGTCGGGGTCCAAGCGGACACCGAGCGCGGCCCGCGCCTCTACCGGGCGCGCCGTGCCGTGGTCGTCGCGTCCGGCGGCTTCACCCACGACCGCGCCAAGGTCATGAACTACCTGCGCGGCCCGATCTTCGGCGGCTGCGCGGTCCCGACGAACACCGGGGACTTCATCGACATGGCCGCCCAGCTCGGCGCGCGGATGGGGAACCTCCGCAACGGCTTCTTCGTCCAGCACGTGCTCGAGCAGGCGCTGAACAACTCCAGCGTCGTCGACGACCTCTGGATCCCGCCCGGCGACAGCATGGTCATGGTCAACAAGTACGGCCGCCGCGTGGCCAGCGAGAAGTCCCCGTACAACGAACACACCCAGAGCCACTTCGCCTGGGACGACAGCAGGGCGGAGTACCCCAACCTCGTGCAGTTCATGGTCTACGACTCGGGCGTCGCCGACGACCCGGCGCAGGCGTACGGGCAGCCCTATCCGGTGCCCGGCAAGGTGGCGCCCTACGTCATCGCAGGCGACACGATCGGCGAGCTCGTCGGCAACATCCGCGACCGGCTGCGCAAGCTGCGCGGCACCGTCTCCATCAACGCGGCGATCGGACCGGACGTCCGGCTCGCGGACGACTTCGAGGCGCAGCTCCGGCGGACCATCGAGCGCTTCGACGGATATGCGCGCGACGGGGTGGACCCGGAGTTCGGACGCGGGTCGACGCCGATCCAGACCTCGTGGGGAGGACCGCGCCGCAAGGGCAACGCCAAGAACTCGACGATGTACCCGTTCCGGCCGGACGGGCCCTACTACTGCATCCTCATCGGCGGCGGCACGCTCGACACCAACGGCGGGCCGGTCACGAACAGCAGCGGACAGGTCATCCACATCAGCGGACGGCCGATCCCCGGCCTCTACGCCGCCGGGAACTGCACGGCCTCGATCGCCGGGCAGGCCTACTGGTCCGCGGGGGGGACGATCGGGCCCGGCCTCACCGGCGGCTTCACGGCCGGAGAGAACGCGGTCAACGAGGCGGTCAAGGACGTCTAGCTCGCTGCAGCGCGCCGGCCTGGTCTACGAGCTCCGAAGCGGCGACGCCACAGCAGCGGACACGCTCGTCGTCCTGCCGGGCGGCGGCGTCGACGAGGACGCGCTGCTCGCGGCCGGCGCGCCGTCGCGGCGCGCGCTGCTCGTCGAGCCGCCCCGGCTCATCTACCGCGGCCGACACGTCGTCGGTCGGCGCTGGTACGTCGACAACATCGACGGGAGCATCGAGCCGGCGACCTTCGCCGACGCCCTCGGCGCGCTCGAGCGGTTCGTGCAGGATGTCGGCGAGCGCTGGCGGGCACCGGTCCTCGTCGGCGCCGGACAGGGCGGCGAGCTGTGCCTCGCGCTCGCGGTGTTGATGCCGGAGGCCCTGGCCGGCGTCGTCGCCGTCGACGCCGTCGTCCCAGAGGTTCGGGGCTGGCGGTACCCGGAACGGCGCTCCGATGCGCTGCCGATCCGGCTGATCGGCCCCGTGCACCACGACAGCGTCCGGCAGCTCGAACGGCTCGGCGCGGCCGTCACCGTCGACTGAGCACGTCCCCGCGTGTGAAGATGCCCGCGATGCTCGACCACCTGTTCAGCCCGCTCGCCCTCGGCCCGGCCGAGCTGCCCTGCCGGATCGTCTCGACGGCGCACCAGACGACGCTCGTCCACGACCATCTTCCGACCGACGACTTCGTCGCCTACCAGCACGCGCGGGCGCGCGGCGGCGCCGGGCTGATCGTCATGGAGGCGGTGGCGATCGCGCCGTCGGGCCTGCTGACCGCGCACACGATCGGCGGCTACCTCGACGGCATGGTCGACGGCTACCGGCGCGTCGCCGCCGCGGTGCAGGGCGAGGGGACGAAGCTGTTCGTGCAGCTGTTCCACGGCGGCCGCGAGGTGATGTTGTCGGCGCCGCGTCCCGTCGTGGTGTCGGCGTCGGCGCTGCC
>DATHJG010001176.1:0-3967 GCA_035489875.1 Solirubrobacteraceae bacterium
ATCCACATCACGCGGCTGCCCGACGCACCGGCCTGCGTGTACGGGTTCGGCGTCTGCGCCTGGTCGGCGAGCGCCTCGTAGTCGACGCCGAGCTCGTCCAGCATCTGCTTGGCCGCGGCGAAGCCCCACTGCGACCAGCCGTCGGTCTGCGACGCGATGTGGTCCATGGACTGCGAGCCCGCGTTGGTGATCTTCGTCTGGTGGGCGCCCGGAGCGGTGTCGTCGCGCAGCACGAACTCGTTGCGGCGCGCGTGCCCGCCGAAGTCCTCGTGCGGGTCGAGGATGAGGATGCGGGCGTCCGCGTCCACGTCGCGCAGGTAGAAGTAGGCGGCGGAGAGCCCGCTGATGCCGGCGCCGACGACGACGAGGTCGTAGTACTCACCGGTGTCGCGCGCGTGCTTCGTGTCGACGCGCCCCTGGACCAGCGCCTCGAGCGTCTTCAGCGCGTCCGGGTCGCTGCCGGTCAGGCCGGTCGCGTTGGGCGGATAGCCGCCGCCGTCGTGGTGCGCCGGCCGACCGCGCGCGTGCGCGCTGCCCGCGCCGAACAGCGAGCCGCCGACGGCGGCGGCTCCGACGGTGAGCGCGAACCCGTCGAGGAAGTCACGCCGGCTGATGCCCGTGTGCATCCCGAGCTCGCGGTCCGAGTACTCGGACTCGTAGCGGTACGTCTCCGCGTCAGAGGACGAGGAGCGCCGTCCGTCGTGCGGCTTGCCCACGTTCCACTCCCTTTGAGATCGGCCGGGCGTCCCTCAACGTCCGGCCATATGGTCGGACCATCGTGCCATGCTCGTCAAGTACGGCGGTCGAGCAGCTCGGTCGCGGCGTGGACGGCTCGCAGCGACGGCGCTGCGACGCCGGTGAGATCCGCGAGCTCGACGACGGCGGTCACGACCGGGCCGAGCTCGAGCCGCTTGCCGGCCTCGAGGTCCTGCAGCATCGACGTCTTGTGCGCGCCCACCTTCTCGGCGCCCCGGAGCCGGCGCTCGACGGAGATCGACGGCGTGGCGCCGAGCCGGCGCGCGATCTCGAGCGCCTCCTCCATGATCGACGCGGCGAGCGCGCGCGTGGGAGCGTGCCGGCACATCTCGGCCATCGTGGCCCGCGTGAGCGCGCTGAGCGGGTTGAACGCGACGTTGCCCATCAGCTTGATCCAGACGTCGTCGCGGATGTCGGTCTCCACCGGGCACTTGAGCCCGCCGGCGGTCATCGCCGCGCTGAAGTCGGCGCACCGTGCGGTGCGCCGGCCGTCGGGCTCGCCGATCGTGAAGCGGGTGCCCTCCAGGTGGCGGATCACGCCGGGCGACTCGACGATCGTCGAGCAGTACACGACGCAGCCGATCGCCCGGTGCGGGGGGATCGCTGCCGTCACGGCACCGCCGGGATCGACGCTCTCCACCCGGCGTCCTGCGTACGGGCCGGCGACGCCGTGGAAGTACCACCAGGGGATCCCGTTCTGCGCCGCCACGACCGCGGTGTCCGGACCGTAGAGCGGCGCGAGCAGTGGGGCGGCGCCGGCGTAGGCGTGCGCCTTGAGCCCGAGGAAGACGACGTCGACCGGGCCGATCTCGGCGGGATCCGCGACCGCGTGGGGGTGCGCGTCGAAGTCGCCGCGCGGGCTGCGCACCCGCACGCCGTGCTCGCGCATCGCCCGCAGGTGCTCGCCGCGGGCGATCAGGTGGACGTCGGCGCCGCCGCGGGCGAGCGCCGCGCCGACGTAGGCGCCGATCGCCCCGGCCCCGAGGACCGCGATCCTCACGTCGCGATGAGCTCGGCCATCTGGTTGCGCTGCACCTTGCCGGTCGGCCCCTTCGGGATCGCGTCGACGAACTCGATCCGCTTGGGGACCTTGAACGTCGCAAGCCGTTCCGCGCAGTGCGCCTGCAGCCCGGGGGCGTCGCGCTGGTCGGCGCCGGCGGGGACCACCAGCGCCGCCACCTCCTCGCCGTACTTCTCGTCGCTGACCGCGAACGCCACCGCCTCGCGGACGCCCGGGTGGCTCAGCAGCGCGTCCTCGACCTCGTGCGGCGAGATCTTCTCGCCGCCGCGGTTGATCAGCTCCTTGATCCGACCGTGCAGCGAGAGGTACCCGTCGTCGCCGAGCACGCCGCGATCGCCCGTGCGGAACCAGCCGTCGCGGAACGCCGCGGCGGTGGCCTCGGGGTTGCCGCGGTACTCGTCGACGACCGAGGCGCCCCGGACGGCGACCTCGCCGGGCGCGCCGGCACCGAGCGGCCGCCACTCGTCGTCGAGGACGGCCAACTCGATGCCGGTCGCGATCCCGACCGTCCCCGGCCGCCGGTCGCGGGGCGGGAGCGGGTTGGAGGCCATCTGGTGCGAGGCCTCCGTCATCCCGTACGCCTCGACCAGCGGGACCCCGAAGCGGTTCTCGAACCCGCGCCAGAGCGTCGGCGCGAGCGTCGACGAGCTGGACCGGGCGAAGCGGAGCGTGTGCGCGGCGTCCTCGGTTGCCTCGTCGGCGCGCAGCAGCAGCGTCCGGTGGATCGTCGGCACGGCCGAGAACCACGTGACGCGCCGGCGCGCGACGTCGGCCCAGAACGCACTCGCGCTGAAGCGGCTGGGGATCACCACCGTGCCGCCGCGCGCGAGCGCGGCGAACGTCGAGGCGACGAGCCCGTGGATGTGGAACAGCGGCATCACGCAGTACGAGACGTCCTCCTCTCCGAGCGCATAGGAGTCGGCGATCGTCTGCACCGACGCCGCGAGGTTGCGATGGCGCAGGTAGACGCCCTTCGGCCGGCCGGTCGTGCCGCTGGTGTGCAGGACGAGCGCGGCGGCGTCCGGGTCCGGCGCGGGCAGCGCCGCCGCTGGGCGCCCGGGGGCGCCGACGTCGATCGCCTCGGGCGCGGGCCCGGCGACCGACCACATCGGGACGCCGGCGGCGCGCGCCGCCTCGCCGGCGGCGGCCCCGACGTCGCCGATGGTCAGCATCGCCGCGGGCCGCAGGTCGTCGAGGTAGCGTTCCAGCTCCTGGCGCGTGTAGGCCGGGTTCAACGGGGCGACCGCGGCGCCGGCCCGGAGCACGCCGAGGAACGTGGACACCAGATCGGGCCCGTTGCCGGCCACGAGCGCGACGGTGTCGCCGGGGGAGACGCTCGCCCCGGCGAGCCGGCGGCCGATCCGCTCGGCCACGCCGTCGAGCTGCGCGTAACTGAGCCGGCGCGCTCCGTGCGGGTCCGTGATCGCCGTCCGTCCGGCGGCGCCGGCGACGAGCTCTCCTAGCGTCACGCCAACTCCCATCGGTCACTTGGTCCGACCATCTCACCCCGACTATACTGATGGCCGACACCCGGGCCGCGGAGCGCGGGCTTCGCGGCCTTCGCGGACAAGGAGGGAACGGGTTGGTCGACTGGTCGAGTGTGAGGGCCCAGGCGGTTCAGGTCTCGGACGGGCTGTCGGCGACGCTGGAGCGGATGATCCGCGACGGCACGATCCTCGAGGACGAGCGGCTGCCGCCCGAGCGCGACCTCGCGCAGCACTTGGGCGTGTCCCGCACCTCGGTGCGCGAGGCGCTGCACGAGCTCGAGCTCAAGGGCCTCGTCGATCGCCGCCCCGGCCGCGGCACCGTCGTCGTCACGCGCGAGTCCGGCATGGCCGCCAGCCTGCTCGGCCACCTCGACACCTCGCAGCGCAACCTGCGCGAGGTGATGGACCTGCGCGCCGCGATCGAGCCGCCGATCGCCGCCCGCGCCGCCGAGCGCCGCACCGCTCGCGACGTGGAGCGGCTGCGCGACCTCGTCGAGCGGATGGCCTCGGAGCGCTCGATGGCCCAGAGCGCGCGGCTCGACATCGAGTTCCACCAGGCGATCGCACGGGCGACCCACAACCCGCTGCTCGTCCGCCTGCTCGGGTTCGCGTCGGAGTGGATCGACGAGACGCGGCGCGAGCGCATCCTCAGCAAGCGCCGCCGCGACCAGTCGATCACGGCGCACACGGAGATCCTCGACGC
>DATHJG010001177.1:0-4155 GCA_035489875.1 Solirubrobacteraceae bacterium
GGCCGGCGTGCAGGCGGGCGCCGGCGAACGTCAACGACTGGCATTGAGGGGAGGGTTCGGTTGGGGGCGGCGGGACGAGAACGTCGAGATCGGGCGCGTGTCGGCGGGTCGCTCGACGTTCTGCCCCCATGCGGTGCAGAACGTCGAGCCGTGACGAGTCGGGCTAGCCGCCCTATGCACGGGGGCTACCGCGCTTTTCGCGGCGGCCCGACGCGGGCACTCTGTCACGAATGCCCCAGACCGTTCTCATCGTCGACGACCACCCCGGGTTCCGCTGCGCGGCGCGGGCGATCCTCGAGGCCGAGGGGTATGCGGTGGTCGCCGAGAGCGCGACCGGGCACGATGCCCTGGAGGCCGTCGAGCGGCTCAGGCCGACGCTCGTGCTGCTCGACATCTGTCTGCCCGATCTCAACGGCATCGAGGTTGCCGGCCGCATGACGACCGCCGACCGCAGCCTCGCCGTCGTGCTCACGTCCAGCCGCGACGCATCCGACTACTGGCAGCTGCTCGAACGCTCCGGCGCGTGCGGGTTCATTCCCAAGGCCGAGCTCTCGGGCGCCGCGGTCGCCGCGCTCACAGCCTGACCGGCGCCAGGGTCGTCGGCCGGGCATCGCTGGCCGGCGGACTCACGCTCGGGCCGTACCCGGTGCGCACGGACCGGGTGGTGTTCCTGATCGAGCCCGAGGGCGCGTGGGCGCAGGCGTTCGGATGACCTGCGCTCAGCTCGGGTTCGCCGCGTAGCGGTGGTGGATGCCCAGCGCGTTGCCCGCGGGGTCGAGGAAGATCGCCTGCTCGCACACGCCGCTGTCCATCGTGTCGGTGACGAACCGGACGCCCTCGGCCTCGAGCTGCGCGCGCGTGGCCGCGACGTCCTCGACCTGGAGCGCGATCGGCAGGCCGTGGGGGTGGAACTCCTGCCCGAACGCGGTGGGCTCCATGACGGCGAGCGTGAGGTTGCCCGCCTGGAACTCGGCGGCCGGCATGTCGCCCCAGCGCTTGACCGGCGGCAGGCCGAGCACGGTCCCGTAGAAGTGCACGGACGCCTCGAAGTCCTGGGCCGGGATGGTGACGAAGTCGACGCCGGTGATGGCGGACGCCGGGGTGCTGGTCATCGGGAGGCTCCCTGGTTGCGGTGAAGCACGATCATGCCGCAGCGAGGCCGCGCTCACGTTCAACGCGCTCGTGATCGCGCCGAGCCGTCCGCCGGGAGATCTTGGCGAAACCTTTATGCGGCTCCCCCCAACCTGCACGGCTCCTTGGCGTGGCCGGGCCCACCATGGGACGCATGGCTTCGACTCAACCCACGCCTCCGACGCCCCCGAGACCCGACCCTGCCCAACACAAGTTCGAGCTTCCGACCGTGACGCCGCTCCCGACGCCCAAGCCCAAGATGACCTCGGACTGGTAGCGCGAAGTAAAGTGGGGCGTCATGGAGCCGCGGACGGCGATCGCGGTGCTGTCGGCGCTGACGATGGCGATGCTCGCGCCCGCCGCGGCGTTCGCCCAGGATCCCGCGCCGCAGCCGACCCCGGCGCCCACGCCTGAGCCGCCGGAAGCGGAGCAGCCGCTCGACATCCCGGCGCCGTCGCGCACGAAGGGGTCGACCGTCGCGCGGATCGTCGCGCCGGCGTTCGCGCGCGCGGAGCTCGGCTCGCGCAAGCGCGGCTGGCGCGTGCGGACGGCGACCGCGTGGTCGAAGCAGCCGCAGGTGCTGCTCGTGCTCGATTCCGCCACCGTCGACGGCAAGGACTGGGTCAAGGTGCTGCTGGCCGACCGTCCCAACGGCTCCGCCGGCTGGATCCCGCGAGACGGCGTCGTGCTCGACCGCACGCGCTACTGGGTCACGGTCCGCGTGCGAACGCGCCGGGTCACCGTCTACCGGGACGGCAAGCGCGCGCGGAGCTTCCGTGCGGTCGTCGGCAAGCCCCGCACGCCGACGCCGCTCGGGCTCGCCGCGATCTACGAGCGCAACCGCCAGCCCGACCCGGGCGCGTTCCTCGGTCCCTGGGCGCTGTCGTTGACCAGCTTGTCGAACGTGCTGGAGAGCTTCGGCGGCGGACCCGGGCGCGTCGCGATCCACGGGCGCGACGCCGGGAGCCTCCGCGATCCGCTGGGCAGCGCCCGGTCGCACGGCTGCGTCCGCGTCGACAACGGCAACGTCCGTTGGATGGCCGCCCGGGTCCCGGTCGGCACGCCGGTGCGCGTGAAGCGCTGAACACTGACGAGCCGCTTCGGCGCGCTTGCCTCCGAGGCGGGGATCGCGCTCTCCATCCATGCCCCGATAGCCGGCGGACTTCGCCGAGGTGCTGGGCGCCGCAGACGCGGCGATCGAGCCCGGCGTGCCGTTCTCGGTGAACCGGTGCCGGCAGTGCCGGAAGCGACCCCGCGCCCGTTCTGGCTGTCCCCTTTCCGACGCGTGCGGCTGGGCGCGGGTGGATCCCGATTCCGGCGGGATGCTTGCTATGAGGCAGCGTGGACGACCGGAGGGAACCCGACTCGCTGGGCCGCCTGCTCGCCCGCCGCCAGCGGAGGCGCCACGGGGCGCGTCGCGTCGCCGTCCGGGTCGTCGTAGTGCTCGCCGCCGTCGTGCTCGTGACGGCCGGGATCGGCGTGGCCGCCGTCGCCCTGTTCGTGCGCGACCCGACCACGTTCGTCGACTGCGATCTGGCCACGGAGCACCCGCGGCAGCTCGGGCGCAACTCGTTCCTCTACGCGCGCGACGGGTCGCGGCTCGGCGCGGTGCCGTCGCCCTGGAACCGGCAGCCGGTGTCGCTGCGGCGGATGGGGAAGTGGCTGCCCGCCGCAACGGTGGCGATCGAGGACCGGCGCTTCTGGCAGCGCGGCACGGCGATCGACTACGAGGCGATCCTGCGGGCCGCGATCGCCAACATCCGGGCCGGGCGCACGGTGCAGGGAGGCTCGACGATCCAGCAGCAGCTCGCTCGCGATCGGTACCTGCGCGACCGCCGCCCCGTCCTGTCCCGCAAGCTCGAGGAAGCCTGCCTGGCGGTCCAGCTCGGCGAGAAGTCGTCCAAGCGGCAGATCCTGGAGACGTACCTCAACGGCGCGTTCTACGGCCACCATGCCTACGGCGCGGAGGCGGCGGCGCGCACGTACTTCTCCCGCCCGGCGCGGCGGCTGACGCTCGCGCAGGCGGCCATGATCGCCGGGCTGCCGCAGGCGCCGTCGTTCGTCGATCCGGTACGACGCCCCGCTGCGGCGCGCGCGCGGCGCAACGAGGTGCTCGCCGCACTGCGGGCGGCCGGCGACATCTCGGTTGCGCGCTACGCGGCTGCCGCGCGCGGCGGATTGCACCTGAAGCGGGGCCGGCGGTATCGGACGATCCACGAGCCGGCGTTCTTCGAGGCGGCGCGGCGCGAGCTCGCCGATCGCTACGGGTGGTGGCGCACGCGGCGCGGCGGCCTGCGCGTCCGGACGACCCTGAATCTCCGCCTCCAGCGGCTGGCGACGGCGGCGCTGCGGGGCTGGCTGCAGCTCCCGACCGACCCCGCGGGCGTGCTCGTGGCGATCGAGCCGGCGACCGGGGCGGTGCGCGCGCTCGCCGTCCGCACGCCCGGCCGCCGCCCCCTGCGCTTCAACCTCGCGACGCAGGCGCGCCGCCAGGCCGGCAGCACGTTCAAGGTCTTCACGCTCACGGCGGCGATCGAGTCCGGCATCCCGCTCACCTCGGTCTGGAGCGGTCCGAGCTCGCTGCGCATCCAGGACCCCCACTGCCTGACCGGCGACGAGCCGTGGGAGGTCCACAACTACGCCGACGAGGCCGAGGGGACGATGACGCTGATGCAGGCCACCGCCCACTCGGTGAACACGATCTTCGCGCAGGTCGCGCTGCGCGCGGGGCTCGCGCACGTCGTGGACGTCGCGCACCGGATGGGGATCGAGTCCCCGCTGGCACCGGTGTGCTCGATCACGCTCGGGCCGGAGGGCGTGTCGCCGTTCGAGATGACGAGTGCGTTCGCGACGCTCGCCGCTCGCGGCGTCCACCATCCGCCCCAGCTCTTCGAGCGCGTGACCGCGGCGGCCGGCGGGCGCGTGCTGCAGCGCCTGTCGCGGGCCGGCCGCCGGGCGCTGATCCCCACGGTGGCGGGCCGCGTGACCGGCGCGCTCGAGGGCGTGGTCTCCGGCGGCACCGGC
>DATHJG010001178.1:0-13388 GCA_035489875.1 Solirubrobacteraceae bacterium
CCGCGCGGCGCCGGTCTTCTTGATGCCCCTGACCGCCGGGCCGCGCTCGCCGGCGGTGCTGCCGCCCAGCGGCGACGAGGACGGCGACCCGGCGTCGGCGGCGTCGACGGTGCGCACCGCCGCCGGCCGCTGGCCTGCGCCGTGCGCGTCGCGCTTCGGCCCGTCGAGCGAGGTCGTGACGCCCGCGCCGGCGCCGGCCGCGAGCAGCGCGGCCGCGCCGGCCGCCGCCTTGCCCCAGCCGGACTGGAGCGGCTCGGCGAACGCCGGCACGTGCATCGTCCAGCCGGGACCGCCGCTCCCCGCGGCGGCCATCGCGGCGTCGTCGCCGTCGCGCTGCAGCCGCAGGAACGCCGGCAGCGGCAGCCACGCGGCCACCTTCCGGGCCACGCGCGTCCGGACGGGCACGGAGATCTCCAGGCCCGCCCGCGCGGCGAGCCGCCGGCACGGCTGGCAATGGCAGACGTGACGCGCGAGCTTGCGCCTGTCGCGCACCCCCAGCCGGCTATCGCGGGCGTCGGCGATGATCGCCTGGATGCACAGGCAGCGCTCGCCGGACGCCAGTTCGTCGTACTCCTCGCCCAGCCGCTTGCGCGCCCGGAACAGCGTGCTCTCGACGGCCGGGCGGCTCATGCCCATGCGGTCGCCGATGTCCTTGTAGCTCCGCCCCTCCAGCTCGCGCATGACGAGGACCTGGTGGTGGGTGTCCGACAGCCCGCCGAACGCGCCGCGCAGGTGGTCGAAGGCCTGCTTCGCGTCGACCGCGGCGTCCGGGCCTGGCTCCGTGGCCACCAGGCGTCCGTAATCTGACGTGGAGAGCCGGTCGTCGGCGTCGAACGAGACCTCCTCAGCGCGCCGTGCGCGCCGGTATGCGTCGATGCACGCGTTCTTCGCGATCTCGTAGATCCACGGCTTGAACGCGATCGGGCGCTCGGTCTCGCGCACGCGGCGCAGCGCGGAGACGAACACCTCCTGCGTGATGTCCTCCGCCCGGCCGTGGTCCTTGACCATGCCGTAGACGTAGCCGGCGATCCGCCGCTGGTAGCGCGAGTACAGCGCCTCGAATGCGCGATCGTCTCCGTGCCGGACCGCGTGCACGAGCTGGTGGTCCGTCGGTCCCCCCGACGGGTCGGCACGCTCCAGGACGGCCGTGTCCGAAGTCCCCATAGCCTCCACATTCATTCCAGCTTCGCCTTGACAGAGTCCCCAGATGCTCTGCTCCCCGACCCGCGGACAGCGATCAGCGAGCGACCTCTACCCGACGCAGAGTCCGTTGAATCAGAACACGCACGAAGGGAAGACGATGCCACAGATCGGCGAGTTGATCGCACTTCTGGACGTTTGGCTGAGCCCCGGGGACTATGAGGATCTCGGGCCGAACGGCCTGCAGGTGCCGGCGGCGGGCGAAGTCGAGCGCGTCGTGACCGGAGTGACGGCCCAGCGCGCGCTGTTCGACCGGGCGGTCGCCGAGCGGGCGCAGCTCGTGCTGGTCCACCACGGGCTGTTCTGGAAGTTCCACCCCGTCGGGCTCACGCCGCTGCTGGCGGAGCGCCTGCGGCCGCTGTTCAAGCACGACATCGCGCTGGCCGCGTACCACCTGCCGCTCGACGCCCACCCCGAGATCGGCAACAACGCCCTGCTGGCCGACGCCCTGGGTGCACGCGAGCACGTCGCGTTCGCCGGCATCGGTCGCGGCGCGACGTTCGCCGAGCCGGTTCCGGCCGCCGAGCTGTTCGCGCGGGTCGCTGCGGCGACGGGCAGGGAGCCGCTCGTGTTCGACGCCGGCCCGCCCGAGATCAGCCGCATCGCGATCGTCTCAGGCGGCGCCGCGAGCCGGCTCGACCAGGCCGTCGCCGAGGGCTACGACGCGTTCCTCACGGGCGAGCCGCAGGAGAACGTGATGGCCGACGCGCGCGAGGCGGGCATCCACTTCATCGCCGCCGGCCACTACGCCACCGAGACGTTCGGCGTCCGGCGCCTGGGCGATCTGCTCGCCGAGCGCTTCGGAGTCGAGCACCTCTGGATCGACCTCCCGAATCCGGTGTGACCCTGCGTGCGGGATGTTTATGCCGAATTGAGGCGTTCCGGTTGAGGCCGTCCGCCCGACTCGCTACCTTGCGTTCACGTGACAAACCTCACAGGAGGTCGCAGGCCGATGGCAATTCACCTCACGCCCACGGAGCTCGCTCGGGAGGCGGGCCTTGAGCGTCGCGAAGTCATCGAGAGGTGTATGGAGATGGGCGTCCCCATCTTCCAGGGCCGCATCGACAAGACCTTGTTCCTGGCGAACCTGTCCAAGCAGGACGCGAGCCCCATCAACGCCCCACGGGCCGTACCAGCCTGACGTAGGGTCAGAAGCGCGTCGGCGCCGCCTGCGCCGACATACAATCGGCATCCTCTGGGAGCAAGAGGAGGAGCCATGGAGAGCAGCACCGCGGTGCCGATTCACGAGCGGGCCACGGGATCGGCGACGATCGCCGACCTGATCGGGCTCGCCGCCGAGCGTCATCGAGACAACCCGGCGATCCGGCACAAGCGCGACGGCGTCTGGCACGACGTCAGCTACGCCGAGCTGGGCGAGACCGTGTCCGAGGTGGGCCGCGGGCTGATCGACCTCGGGATCGTGCCGGGCGACCGCGTCGCGATCCTCTGCAGCACGCGTCCCGAGTGGACCTACGCCGACTTCGGCATCGCGACGACCGGCGCGGTCGTCGTCCCGATCTACCCGACGAACTCGCCGGAGGAGTGCCAGTGGGTGGCCGGCAACTCCGAGTCGGTCGCGATCGTCTGCGAGGACGCCGCGCAGGTCGCCAAGATCCGCCAGGTCCGCGGCGACCTGCCGGCGCTCGAGACGATCATCGTCATCGACCCCTCGGGTGAGGTAAGCGACGCCATCCCGCTCGACGCCGTGCGCGAGCGCGGCCGCGGCCGCGACGCCGCCGAGCTGGAGCAGCGCGCCGCTGCCGTCACTCGCGACCAGCCGTACACGATCATCTACACGTCCGGCACGACCGGCCCGCCGAAGGGCTGCGTGCTCAGCCACGGCAACTACCGCGACGTCGTGTCGATGTGCGAGCGCGACGCGATCGTGCAGGCGGGCGACGTCGCGTACCTGTTCCTCCCCCTCGCGCACTCGTTCGCGCTGCTGATCCAGCTCACCGCCCTGGACCTCGGAGCGACGCTCGCCTACTTCGGCGGCGACCCGAAGCAGATCGTCGCCGAGCTGTCCGAAGTGCGTCCGACGTACCTGCCCTCGGTGCCGCGGATCTTCGAGAAGCTCTACACGCTGGTCACCGCGCATGGCGACCTGGAGCAGATCAAGGCCGCCACGCAGGTCGGCCTGAAGGTGCGTGCGCTCCAGGCGGCGGGCCAGGAGGTGCCCGCCGAGCTGCAGGCGCACTTCGACGCGGCCGAGGAGCAGCTGTTCAAGAACGTCCGCGCGGCGTTCGGCGGGCAGCTGCGCCAGGCGACGTCGGGCGCCGCGCCGATCGCCAAGGAGATCCTCGAGTTCTTCTTCGCCTGCGGCGTGCCGGTGCTCGAGGGCTACGGGATGACCGAGACCGCCACCGCGTCCACGGTGTCGACCGTCAACAGCTACCGGTTCGGCTCGGTCGGCCGCGCGCTCCCGGGGATGGAGGTCCGGATCGCCGACGACGGCGAGGTGCTGCTCAAGGGCCCGAACATCTTCCAGGGCTACTACCGCAACGACGACGCGTCGTTCGGGTCGATCGTCGACGGCTGGCTGCACACCGGCGACCTCGGCCGCCTCGACGATGACGGCTTCCTCTTCATCACCGGCCGCAAGAAGGACATCATCATCACGGCGGGCGGCAAGAACCTCACGCCGGCCAACCTCGAGAACGACCTCAAGCAGTCGCGCTGGATCTCGCAGGCGGTCATGCACGGAGACCGCCGCCCGTATCCGGTGGCGCTGATCACGCTCGACCCGGAGGAGATCGTCCACTTCGCGCGCGAGCACGGGCTGCCGGAGGACATCGCCGCGCTCTCGAAGGAGCCGCGCGTGATCGAGCTCATCCAGGGCGAGCTCGACAAGGCGAACGAGCGCTACGCGCAGGTGGAGAAGATCAAGAAGTTCGTGCTGCTCGACCACGACCTCTCGCAGGAGACGGGCGAGCTGACGCCGACGCTGAAGGTCAAGCGCAACGTGGTCTCCGAGAAGTACGCGGACCTGTTCGACTCGCTCTACGCGGGCTGAGTCAGTCCGCGGCGGACTGGCGCAGCAGCGCGCCGGTGGTCTGCTCGAGAATCCGCCGCCACGCGCGTGCCTTCTCCTTCTCTTCTGCGCCGAAGTGGCGTACGACCTTGCGCACCCGCGTGGCGGAGATCTCGATCCCGTGCCGCATGGCCACCTCGCGGATCTCCTCGTAGTCCGACGCGAGCTTGACCGTGACCGACTCGAACCCGTGGCGCGCGATGTCCAGCCGCGACGCGTAGTTGAGGATGTTCGTCGTGAACATCAGCTCGTCGTCGGGCTCGGGCTCGATCAGCACGATGTCGACGCCCGGGTAGCGGTCCTGCCACTGGCGCGCCATCTCGTGCAGGCGCTGGTAGGCGAGCAGCTTGAACGTCTGGTAGGCGATCTTGGCGAAGCCCATGTCCGAGACGCGCCGCACCTTCGTGCCCAGCAGCGTCGGGATCTCCGTGGAGAAGTCGTTCACGTACGGCACGAGCGGGTTGACGACGACGATGAACTTCGCGCCGGCCTCGACCGCGATGTCGAGGTTGGTCGTGGAGACGATCCCGCCGTCGACCAGCTCGCGGCCGCCGACGTCGACGGGCTGGTAGACCATCGGCAGCGCGGCCGAGGCGCGCACCGCGAGCGAGATCGGGATGTCGTCCCAGCCCTCGGCACCGAGCACGAGGCGCTCGCAGGTGTCGAGGTCGGTCGCGGCGAGGTACAGCTCGGACTCCAGCAGCCTGAAGTCGTCGGTGCGGTCCGGGTCGGAGAGCACCGCGCGCATGTACTCCTCCAGCCCCGCACCGGAGTACAAGCCCGACGGCAGCGCGTCCGCGAGCGCGATCGCCAGATCGACCGTGCTGAACGAGCCGAGGCTGCGGCCCAGCCCGCGCAGGATCCGGAGGGCGTGCAGTGGCAGCGTGACGCCCTTGGCCAGGAACTCGCGGTAGTTCGGCCGCAGCAGCATCTCCAGGTTGATGTCGCGGAACGGCGTCGGGCCCTGGTTGTTGACGACGCGCATCATCTGCTCGGGCGTCACGCCGTTGGCGGTGAGCGCCGCGACGAGCGCGCCGGCGCTCGTGCCGACGTAGATGTCGAACTGGTTGACCGAGCGGTTGACCGACAGCAGGTCGAGCGCGCGCAGCGCGCCGATCTCGTACACGGCGCCGGTGAAGCCCCCGCCGCCCAGGACCAGCGCGGTCTTGGACCGCCGCTGCCGCGCGGCCGGCTTGCGGCCGGTCGCGCCGGTGGCGCGCTCGCGGGTGCCGCTCTCGAGCTTGACGACCTTGCCCATTGTCATGAAGCGTACGAGACGGCCCCAGCCGCCGCCGCCTCAGCGCGTGCGCACGACGGTCAGCACGCCGTCGTTGAAGAACCCCTCGCCGTCGCTCTGGACCCCTCCGGTGATCGGCTGGGAGCCGCCCTCGGGCGGGAGGTCGAAGCTCGTCGGGCCGACGCCGACGAGCGCCGTGCCCGCCTGGCCGGGGATCGGCGGCGGGTCCGGATCGCCCGGGCAGTCGACGCTCGCGGTCGCCATCCCACCGCCGGCGTCGGTCGTCCAGGTCACGTGCAGGCTGCCCGCGTCCGTCAGCGCAAGGTCGGCCGTGAACGTCCCGCCGGTCACCGGCGACACGTACGAGCAGTCGGTCTTCGAGGTGAACGTGAGCGCCTCCCACGCCGACGGCGCCGTGCCCGTCCACTTGCCGGTGCCCGCCGGGGCCGCGGGCACCGTGACCGCGAGGCGTCCGGACGCGTCGTGCGTGGCGAAGATGCCCTGCCCGTTGACGGTGAGCGAGACCGTGTAGCCGCACGTCTCCTTCTCCGCGCGCGGCAGCGCGACCTTGCGGAGGTACTCCACCGTGGCGAGCGTCAGCAGGTTCGTGGCGATCGCCGCCGTCAGCATCGCCTTCACGTTGTCGACCGACCGCAGATCGCTCAGCCCGATGCCGCGCTCGAAGTTCCACGAGCCGTGCGGGCCGAACACCCCGCCGGCGTCGGCATTGATGTGGCCGGCGTCCCGCTCCATCGCCGCCCCGAAGTCGGGGGCGTCGAGGATCGAGCCGCGGCCGAAGCCCGTGCCGAGCCGGCGGCCGCGATAGACCTGCGTCGCCTCCCCGGTCGCTGCCGTGCGGAACGTGGTCTTGACGTCCAGGTCGTCGATCTTGGTGATCTGGCCGGTGTCGTCGGCCTTCGCCGTGTACGTCGCCTCGGACTGCGCCTCGAGCTCGAGCACGACCGGGGGCCCGCCCTCGCGCTCGACGGTGACGGTCACCTTCCCGCTCGCCTTCACGCGACCGGACCGGGAGCCGGACGCCGACGCGCACGCGGCCACGACGTCCTCGAACCGAACCGAGAGCTCACCGCGCGCGCTCTTCACGTCGGCCGGGAGCTTCTCCACGACCCCTGGCGCGAGCTTGGCCACGCCGGCGCGCGTGGCCGTGACCGTCGCGCCCGCCGCGGCGGTGAAGCCGCTGTCCGCGCCGGTCGCCTGCGCGATGCCGTACGACACGCTGCCTTGGATCCCGTCGCCGGGCGCGAACGTGTGCGTGACCTGGGTCGGCTCCTGCGCGGCGCGGGCGACGCTCGCACCGGCGCTGCGCCGCCAGCCGTCGAGCGTGACGTCGAGCAGTCGCTTCGCCCGGCGCTTGCCGATCGCCCGGTCGAGCCGGCGCCTGGCGCTGGGATCGATCGCGATCGCCTCGCGCAACGCGTCGGCGACGCCCGCCGCCTGGCCGAGCGGCGCGGCGCTCGGGGCGGGCGGCCGGCCCGCCTTGATCGTGCGGCAGCGCAGGCGGCCACGCCGGTCGCGCTTCACGACGAGTCGGTGCCCGCGCTTGCGCACGATCGGCATCGTGCCGCCCGGGCAGCGCTTCTTCGCCTGCTTGCCGCCGACCGCCGCGGCGGCGGCGGGGCCGGCCGCGTGCGCGATCGCGGGGAGCGCCGCGAGCGTCGCGACGACGGCGGCGGCGATGATCGAGAGCGTTCGTGGGTTCACGCGCGACAGCAAACCGGACACCGCGCGCGCTCCGCATCCGTGGAACCACGGATGTTCGCCGTCGTCTGGACGGATGGACATCGGGTCGACCCTAGACCGCGAAGCACGCCTCGTGGGCGGCGCGAACCCTGGCCCACAGCGCCGCGCGGGAGGCCGCGTCCACGTCGGTCAACGGCAGGTCGAAGACGTCGCAGAGCGCGCCGAACCACTCCGCGCTCGTCTCGAGCTCCACCGGCTCGCGCGCGCCCTCGCCGAGCCGGCCCAGCATGCACCCGGTGAGGATGTCGACGCCGCCGGCGTCGCGCCGCTGGACGCTGGACGTGCGCACGAAGCCGGATTCCGGCGAGGTGGAGAGGAACGCGTGACGAGCGTGGAAGTCGGCCTGCCAGGCCGGGCCGGCCCGGAAGTCCATCCCGACGAAGCCGCCGGACGCGTCGTGGTCCCAGCGCCAGCCGCCGGGCTCGATCTCCGAGCGCCGGAGCGCGTAGCGGAACGGCCCCTGGGCGTAGGTGCCCTCGTGCAGGGGCAGCGGGCCGTGGAGCGCGTCGCCGAGGCCGACGTCGACGAGCCAGTCGCCCGACGGGGACTCCTCCGTCGGCAGGCCGTGCACGGTGAGCGCGAGGTGGTTGGCGCGCCCGGCGCCGACCGGCTCGGGATCGGCGTGGGTCTGGATGCCGCCGCGATGCCACACGACGTCGTAGCCGAGCGCGTCGAGCAGGAGCGAGAACGCGCCGTTGAGGTGGAAGCAGTAGCCGCCGCGGTGGCGGCCGAGGATGCGCGCGGCGGACTCGTGCGGGTCGACCGTCGTCGGCCGCCCGAGCTGGATCTCCAGCGCCTCGTAGCTCACCCGCTCGACGTGCGCCTGGTGCAGCGCGCGCAGGCCCTCGGCGCTCGGCGCACCCGGGGCCGGGAGCCGGAGGCGTTGGAGGTAGGCGGCGGTGTCGAGGCGCGACAAGATTCCGGAAGATTGCCAGCCTGCGCAACGGGGAGCGACTTTCGCGACCCGCGCGGGTTCTCTACGTCGATGCTCCGGACCGCGCTCGCCTGCCTCCTGCTCGCCCTGCTGCTCCCCGCCACCGCGTCGGCCGCCGGCAGGGCCGGCACGGCGCGCGCGCTCGACACCCAGATGCGCTACGCGGGCAGCAGCTCCAGCGCGCTCGTGGTCGACCTCGAATCCAGTGCCGAGGTCTACGCGCTGCGAGCCGAGGTGCCGCGCATGCCCGCGTCGGTGCAGAAGCTCTACACGTCGGCGACGACGCTGCGGCGGCTCGGCGCGAGCGGGCGGCTGACGACCAGCGTGTTCGCGGAGGCGGCGCCCGACGCCGCGGGCGTCGTCGACGGGGACCTCTACCTGCGCGGCGGCGGCGACCCGACGTTCGACCTGCTCGACTCCAACCGGCTGGCCCAGCAGGTGGCGGACGCGGGCATCGTCGAGGTCACGGGCCGCGTGATCGGCGACGAGTCGGCGTTCGACACGCGCCGCGGCGTGCCGTCGTCGGGCTTCCGGCTCACGTCGGAGGTCGGGCCGCTGTCCGCGCTCACGTTCAACCGCGGCCGCACGGGGCGGCGCGCGCCGTTCTGGCAGAGCCGCCCGGCCAACTTCGCCGCGACCGCGTTCACGAAGCAGCTGCGCGGCCTCGGCGTCGACGTGGCGGGCGGCGTGCGGCGTGGCGCGACGCCGGAGGACGCGGCGATCGTGACCGCATGGCGCTCGCAGTCGGTGACCGAGCTGCTGCGGCTGATGAACCAGCCGTCGGACAACTTCATGGCCGAGATGCTCGTCAAGGTGCTCGGCTCGCAGTTCGGCGGCGCGGGCAGCACCGCGGCCGGCACGAAGGTGATGCGCGACGAGCTGGGCGAGCTGGAGATCTCGCCGAGCCTCGTCGACGGCTCGGGGCTCTCGCGCAGCGACCGGACGTCGCCGCGCGATGTCGTCACGCTGCTCGACGAGCTGGACGGCGACGCGGCGTTCACCGGCTCGCTGGGCGTCGCGGGGCGCAGCGGCACGATCGCGACCCGGATGCGCGGCACCGCGGCGCAGGACCGCTGCCGCGCGAAGACCGGCACGCTGCGCGACGTCTCGGCGCTGGCCGGGTACTGCACGACGACCGGCGGCCGCCAGGTCGCGTTCGCGTTCCTCATGAACTACGTCAGCCCGTCGAGCGCACGGGTCCTGCAGGACCGCATGGCGGTCGCGCTGGCGAAGTACGCTCCCTGAACCGGCGCATCGGCGCACGCGGGCGCGTAGCGTTGGTCGCATGCGGTGCCGGGCAGGGGTGCTCATGGCCGTCGTGTTGCTGCTCGCCGGGGCACCGGCGGCGCACGCCCGCGACGTCACCGTCACGTCGTTCGACGGCACGCCGATCGCCGCGAGCCTTCTCCCCGCGACCGGGCTCGACCCGGGCGCGCGGGCGCCGACCGTGCTGATGACGCACGGCTGGGGGCTGGTGCGCGACCGCGGCGACAGCGCCGTGCCGCTCGGCGCGTTCGGCGCGGCGGGGACGGGCGCGCTGCGCGACGCAGGCTTCAACGTGCTCACGTGGGACTCGCGCGGCTTCGGGGAGTCCGGCGGGACGGTGACGGTCGACCACAAGGACTTCGAGGGCCGCGACGTCTCCGCGCTGCTCGACTGGCTCGCCACGCAGCCCGAGGCGCGGCTCGACGGTCCGGGCGACCCGCGCGCCGGGATGCACGGCCCTTCCTACGCCGGCGGGATCGAGCTGGTGGCGGCGGCGATCGACCCGCGGATCGACGCGATCGCGCCGGCGATCGCCTGGCACTCGCTCCTGACGGCGCTCTATCGCGAGGAGATCGCGAAGGCCGGCTGGGGCGCGGCGCTCGGCGGTCTCGGGCTGCCGACCGCGACGCTGCTCGGGGTGATCGCGCCCAGCGGCGTGCAGACCGGGACGCTGGACCCGCACATCATGTCCGCGCTCGTGTCGGGCGCGGCGACCGGGAAGTTCTCCGCCGCGGACGAGCGATGGTTCGCCGACCGCGGGCCGGGTGAGCTGGTCTCGCGGATCCGCGTGCCGACGCTGCTGATCCAGGGCACCGCCGACACGCTCTTCACACCCTCGGAAGCGATGCGCAACTACGAGCTGCTCGCGCGCAGCGGCGTGCCGCTCAAGATGGTCTGGTTCTGCGGCGGGCACGGCGTGTGCCTGACGGGCGAGGGCGACGCGGGCAAGGTGGAGCGGGTCGTGCTGGCCTGGATGCGGCGCCACCTCGCGGGCGACGCGTCGGTCGACACCGGGCCGCGCTTCGAATGGGTCGCCGACGACGCGGTCTGGCGGTCGTCGGACCGCTTCCCGCCGCCGGCGGGGCCGCCGCTCGTGGCGCGCGGGAGCGGCACGCTGGCGTTCTCGCCGGCCGACACCCTCTCCGGGGCGGCGATCGCGGCCGGCCCGGCCGCGAACGCGGTGAACGTGCCGATCCCGGCACCGGCGGCACGGACCGACGTGGTCGGCGAGCCGCGGCTCGAGCTCTCCTACAGCGGCTCCGCGGTCAACCCGGCGGCGCACGTGTTCGCGCAGATCGTCGACCGCGCCCGCGGCGTGGTGCTCGGCAATCAGGCGACGCCGATCCCGCTCGTGCTCGACGGCCGGCCGCACACCGTCTCCCGCGCGCTCGAGGGGGTGGCGGCGAGCGCGGGCCCGGGCTCGCGCTACGTGCTCCAGCTCGCCGGCGGCACGACGCTGTACGGGCCGACGCGGAACGCGGGCGTCGTGCGGTTCGGCAGCGTACGGATCACGCTGCCGGCGGGTGACGCGGGCGCCTGAACGGCGCACGGTTCAAGCGCCGTCGCCACCCCCGCCCTCGAGCAGCGCGCGCAGGCCTGGCTCGTCCAGCACGGGCACGCCGAGGCGCTCTGCCTTCTCCAGCTTGGAGCCCGCCGCCTCGCCCGCGACCACGTAGTCGGTCTTCTTCGACACCGACGACGTCACGCGGCCGCCCGCGGCGAGGATGCGCTCGGTCGCCTCCTCGCGCGTGAGGTCGGGCAGCGTCCCGGTCAGCACGAGCGTCCTGCCGGACAGCACGCCGTCGCCGGGCGGCGCGCCTTCGGCCTCCATCCGCACGAACTGCCGCAGGTCGGCGACCAGCGCGCGCATCTGCGGGTCCGCGAGCTGATCGTGGATCAGCTGTGCCACGACGGGGCCGATCCCGGGCGTCTCGGCGATCTGCTCGGGCGTGGCCGCCAGCAGCGCGTCGATCGTGCGGAAGTGCTGGGCGAGGTTGCGCCCGGTGATCGCGCCGACGCCCTCGATCCCGATCGCGAACAGCACGGCGCCGAACGGCCGCTCGCGCGAGTCCAGGATCGACCGGAGCAGGTTCTCCGCGGACACCTCGCCGACGCCCTCGAGCTCCAGTAGCTGCTCCTTGGACAGCCGGTAGTAGTCCGCGACGGTCTGAATCAGGCCGGCGTCCTGCAGGGTCCTGACCTGCTTCTCGCCGAGCCCGTCGACGTCCATCGCCGCCACGTAGTGCTTGAGCAGCTGCCAGCGCCGCTCGGGGCAGGCGAGGTTGGGGCACCTGGTGAAGACCCGGCCCTCCTCCTTGACCGTCGCCGTGCCGCACGACGGGCACCGCGGCGGGGGCGTCTCCGGCGGCGACCGGTCGGGCTTCTCCGCGGCGTGCGGGGCGGGCGAGACGACCTGCGGGATCACGTCGCCCGCGCGCAGCACGATCACGTCGTCGCCGGAGCGCACGTCCTTCCGCGCGAGGTCCTCCTCGTTGTGCAGCGTGGCCAGCTTGACGGTCACGCCGCCGAAGTGGACCGGCTCGAGCACGGCGAACGGGTGCAGGTCGCCGAACTTGCCGACGTTCCACTGGACGCTCTGGAGCCTGGTCACCGCGGTCGTGGGCGGGAACTTCCACGCGACCGCCCAGCGCGGATCGCGCCCGACCACGCCCAGGCGCCGCTGCAGCTCGAGGTCGTCGATCTTCACGACGACGCCGTCGATCTCGAAGTCCAGCGCCCCGCGCCGCTCCTGCCAGTGCAGGCACTGGGCGACGACGTCGTCCTCGGTGGTGAGCCGCTTGACGTCGCCGTTCACGCGGAAGCCGTGCTCCCGGAGCCACTCCAGCCCCTCCGAGTGGCTGCCGAACCGCAGCCCCTCGGTGGCGCCGATGCCGTAGCACCACATCGACAGCGGCCGCTCGGCGGCCAGCGCGGGGTCGAGCTGGCGGATCGTCCCGGCCGCCGAGTTGCGCGGGTTCATGAACGTGGAGAGCCCCTGGCTCGCGCGCCGCTCGTTGAGCGCGGTGAAGTCCGGCAGCGCCATGTACACCTCTCCGCGCACCTCGACGAGCGGCGGCGCGTCGTCGATCCGCAGCGGGATCGCGGGGATCGTGCGCAGGTTGTGCGTGACGTCCTCGCCGATCTCGCCGTTGCCGCGCGTGGCGCCGCGCTCGAGCACGCCGTCGCGGTAGACGAGCGAGATCGCCAGGCCGTCGATCTTGGGCTCGGCGACGTAGGCGAAGTCGGGATCCTCGATCCCCTCGCGCGCGAGGTGCGAGCGCATGCGGGCGATCCACGCCCGCAGCTGCTCCGCCGAGCGCACGTTGGCGAGCGAGAACATCGGCTGCAGGTGGCGGACCTTCTCGAGCTTCGAGATCGGCGTGCCGCCGACGCGCTGGGTCGGCGAGTCCGGGCTGCGCAGCTCCGGGTGCTCGGCCTCCAGCGCCCGCAGCTCGTCGAGCAGCTCGTCGTAGGCGTCGTCGCCGATCTCCGGGTCGTCGAGGACGTAGTAGCGGTGGCCGTGGTACTCGAGCTGACGGCGCAGCTCGGCGACGCGCTCCGCCGAGCTCATTCCAGCTCGGTCGTCGCCGGCTCCAACATGCGCGCCAGGTCGTACGCCTGCAGCGTCTCGATCCCCGGCTCGTCGGTGAGGTCGAAGTGGATCGGCGTCACCGCGACCCTGCCGTCCGCGATCGCCGCGAGGTCGGTGCCGTCCTGGCGCTCGTAGTCCGGCGCGTCGCCGTAGATGCGGTACTGGCGCCGGCCCGACTGCTCGTCCTGGAGGACCAGCTCGTCGCGGTAGATCCGCTTGCCCAGCCGCGCGACCTCCACCCCGCCGATCGCGCCCGCCGGGAAGTTGAGGTTGAGCAGCGTGCCGGCCGGGAGCGGGACGTCCTCGATCTCCTCCACCACGCGCGCGGTGAACGCCGCGGCGGCGTCGAACTCGAAGTGGCGGCCGA
>DATHJG010001179.1:0-2533 GCA_035489875.1 Solirubrobacteraceae bacterium
GGCCTGCTGGTACTCCCCCAGCGCCTCGACCAGCCCGCGCAGGTGCGTCGGCAGGCCCGGCATCGGGAGCGGGCGGATGCCGTTCGCGTCGCACTCGCCGAGCGTCTCGACCACGAGCGTGTCGGGGAAGCCCGGGATCGACCCCCGGTTGGGCACGTTCACCGGCAGCGTCTCGCCGCGGTCGTTGAAGACCGCGTCGATGCAGTCGATCGCCAGCTCGAGCTCGTCGATCCCACCGCGCGAGCGCGACGGATCGAGCTCCGGATGGTCGCTGTGCGCCTGCTCGACGTAGTGCTCCCAGTAGCTGGGCACCCAGCCGAGGATGTCCTCCGCGCGCGTCGTCGGCTTGTCCGTCAGCTCGCGCAGGACCTCGTCCTCGAAGTAGTAGTACTGGAAGTACTCGCTCGGCACCGCGCCCATGACGGACGCCAGCCGCAGCATCCGGCGCGTCTGCGGCCGGAGCGAGGGATCTGCGCCGCGCCGCGCGTAGGCCTCCTGGAGCAGCGGGAGCAGGTCGCGGCCGTCGTACTGGTGACGCACGCTCCAGGAGCCGTGGTTGAGGCCGACGCTCGCGACGTCGAGCCGGGCCGGGTCCAGCCCGGCCGCCTCGGCCAGCTCCTCCGGATAGATGATCGGCCCCTCGCAGAGCGAGACGAACGGCACGTCGGAGTGGTCCGTGACCGCCTGGGCGACGATGTTGACCGGGTTGGTGTAGTTGAAGATGCGGGCGCCGGGACACGCGACCGCGACGTCGTCGACGATGCCCTGCATGACGTGGATCGAGCGCAGCGCCATGAAGAACCCGCCCGGGCCCTGCGTCTCCTGGCCGATGACGCCGTGCGTGAGCGGGATGCGCTCGTCGAGCACGCGCGCCTCGAAGCCGCCGGGGCGGTAGCTGGTGAGCACGGCGTCGCAGCCGTCCAGCCCGGCGCGGCGGTCGGTCGTCGCGGACACCGTGATGTCGACGCCCTTGGCCGAGGCCATGCGCTGGGCCAGGTCGCGGATCAGCTCCAGCCGCTCCGCGTTCAAGTCCACGAGCACGATCTCCGAGCCCGTGAAGTTCTCGCCCTGCTCGATGAAGCTCGCCATCGTTCCGGCGCCCCGGGTCGAACCGCCGCCGATGTAGGCGATCTTCAGCCGTGCCACTCCGACCTCCACGCTCGCGTCACAAGTGCCGTCATCTTCCAGCCTAAGTTAGGCTCGGTCAAGACCAAGTGAATACAAACACAGACCACAAGGGACAACGGCTGCAGGGGATCGTCCTCGACGTCGACGGCACGCTGCTCGACCCGGAGCACCGGATCGCGCCCGCCACGGCCGCCGCGGTGCGGCGCGCGCGGAGCGCCGGCCTCCACGTCTTGCTGGCCTCGGGCCGCAGCGCCCGCGCGATGGTCGACGTCGTCGCGGAGCTGGAGCTCGACGACGGTCCGACGATCGCCTTCAACGGCGCGCTGACGTTCCGGCTCGAGGACGGCGCGATCCACGCGCTCGCGGAGACGCCGCTCGCCCGCGACGCGGCGGTCGAGGCGCTCGCGCTCGCCCGCGAGCGCGGCATCGAGGTCGGGTGGTTCACGCGTGACGGGTGGCGCGCGAGCGCGCTCGGACCGGGCATCGGGGAGGAGGCGGGCCTGACGGGCGAGCCGCCGCTGCTCGAGCCAGGGCTGCCGGACGGGGCGCCGGCGCCCTTCAAGTTGATGTGCATCGCCGCGGACGGTGACGGCAGCCCCGCGCTGCACGCGCTGCGCGAGCGGCTGCCGCCCGGCGTGAGCGGCCAGTTCTCGCACCCGCGCTACCTCGAGCTGATCGCGGCCGGCGTCGACAAGGCGAGCGCGCTCGACGCCGCGTGCGCTGCGCTGGGCCTCTCCCTTGCGCAGTTTGCCGCGCTCGGCGACCAGGAGAACGACATCGCCATGCTGCGCGCCGCCGGGATCGGCATCGCGATGGGCAACGCGGAGCCGGCGGTGATCGCCGCCGCGGACCGCGTCACCGACACGAACGCGCGCGACGGCGCGGCGCGAGCGATCGACGCGCTGCTCGACGGGCGCTGACGTTCCCGGTCCGTGCGGCGCGCGCGATCGACGGGCACTGACGTTCCCGGTTCCGTGCCCGCCGAACCGGGCATGACGGCCGCATGCCGCGCGTACTCGCGTTCGACGTCAACGAGACGCTGCTCGACCTGAGCGCGCTCGACGGCCTGTTCGAGGACGCGTTCGGCGACGCCGCGCTCCGGCCGCAGTGGTTCGCGCAGATGCTCCAGCTCGCGTTCGTCGGCGCGATCACGGACCGCTACGTGGGCTTCACGAGCGCGCAGCGCGCGGCGCTGGCGATGATCGCGCAGCGCCGCGGCAGCGACCTGCCCGAGACGACGACCGCCGCGATCGTGGACGGCATGCGGCGGCTCCCGGCGCATCCGGACGTGCCCGGCGCGCTGCGCCGCCTGGCCGATGCCGGCTTCACGCTCACCACGATCACGAACTCGCCGCTCGACGTCGCGCGCGACCAGGTCCGCAACGCCGGGCTGGAGGAGCACTTC
>DATHJG010001180.1:0-2188 GCA_035489875.1 Solirubrobacteraceae bacterium
AATCGCCCCAGATCCCACGCGGGGCGCCTTTACCACCCAGGCGGTGGTCAAGTCGCCCCGCATCCCGCCCGCGGCCGCTCGACCCTCCCTTCAATGCCCGTCGTACCCGAGCGCCAAGGCTCCCCGAGACCCTCGCGCCTCAAGCGAACAGGTCCTGCTCCGGCGGCCGCAGCAGCGCGACCACGCCTGGCCCGTCGTCGCCCAGCACGTAACGCTCCAGACCGCGCAGCCGCACGGCCGGCTCCCCGCTGTCCTTGCCGCGGACGAGGTCGGCGGCCGCAGCGACCTCGTCGGCGACCGCGATCTGCGTCGCGTGCAGGATCCGCCCGGCCGAGTCGGGCCGGCCGCGCCAGTCCTCGAGCGGCACGAGCCCGGCGCACCCGATCGCGACCTCCGCCTGGCCGACGCGCCAGGGGCGGCCGAACGAATCCGTGATCACGACCGCGCACCCGAGCCGCGCGCGGAGCGCCCGTGCCGACCCGTCCGGATCGAGCGGGAGCAGCACCGCGGCCGCCTCGCCACCGGCGTTGGACTGATCCACCCCGGCGTTCGCGCACACGAACCCGTGGCGGGTGCGGGTGATGAGCCGACCCGCGTCGGCGCGCACCAGCGCGGCGCTCTCCGACAGGATCAGCTCGACGAGCCGCGGATCCTTGTCGTGCTCGGCGCCCAGCGCGCGAGCCCGCGCGCCGGGCGTCACGTCCGCGAGCCGCACGACGCGGCCCTCGGCCTTCGCGACCGCCTTGTGCGCGATCGCGACCACGTCGGTCGGGCGCAGCCCCGGCTCCGCGAGCCGTGCCGCGCCGTCGGCGAGCAGCGCCGCGAGGTCGTCGCCGCCCCGGATCTCCGGCAGGCCGGGCAGCGGCTCGGCGACGAGCCGCGTCATGGCCTCACGCCTCCCTCATGCGACGGCCGAGCGGGGCGCGAGGCGCTCCAGCAGGGCGCGGGTGCGGGGCGCCGCGTTCGGGAGCCGCTGCAACGCGGCGCGCAGCGCGGCCAGGTCTCCCGGCGTGTCGACGTCCAGCTCGAGCGAGGGCGCCTCGGCGACCCGCACGACCGCCCCCGCGGCCGCGCCGAGCGCGGCATGGCGGGCGCAGGAGCCGGGCCCGAACGCCGGCGCGATGACCTCCGGCGGCGTGAGGCGGAGCGCGTTCGTGCCCGCGCCGTGGCGATCGGGGACGATCACGACGCCCGCGTCCGCGAAGCCGTCGAGCACGGCTCCGACCTCGCCGGCGTCGAGCGTCGGGCAGTCGCCGGGCACAAGGAGGACCCGCTCGGCACCGCGCGCCACAGCGGCCGCAACGCCTCGTGCCGCGGCGTCGGACTGCCCCGCCTCGACCGGGTCGTCGACCACCTGCGCGCCGGCCGCCCGCGCGGCCGCCGCGGCCCGCGGCTCGGCGGTGACGACGATGACGTCGTCGAGCGCCGCCACGGCACCGAGCGCGCCGAGGACGTCAGCGACCATCGCCGCGGCGAGCTCGGACCGATCCGGCTGCCCGACCGCCCCGTCGAGGCGCTGCTTGGCCCGGCCGAACGACTTGACGGGCAGGACGGCGGCCGTGCGCATGCGTCGCGAAGGGTACCCGGCTCAGCCTGGATCCACCGATTCTCGCGGCCCGGTCTCGGCCTGCGGCCTCGCCACCGCTTCGCTCCTCCGCCGTGGATCACCGCCAGTGCCGATCGGCCTCGCTCCAAAGGGCCCCACCCTGAGGATGCTCGGCCGATCGACCCTGACGGCGCCCACGACGCCGAGGCATCCACGAATGATCGGCGGATCCAGGCTCAGCCGAGCGCGAGCGCGAAGTCCAGCGTCTCGGCGGCGACGCGGCGGCGCGACGCCGCGTCGGGCATCGATACGTCGGTCTCCAGCGTCGGCAGCGCGTCGGTGCGCTCATCCGCCACCAGCCCGTCGAGCAGCCCGTCGTAGCACGCGGCGATGCCCTCGCTCGACAGCTCGCGTCCGGCCCACGCGAGGAACGCCTCCGTCGGCCCCTTCAGCGAGCGGCCGGCGACGAGCGGGGAGACCGCCACGACCGGCCCGGGGCAGGAGCGCAGCGCCTCGCGCATCCCCGGCAGCGCGAGGATCGGGCCGATCGAGATGACCGGGTTCGACGGCCCGACGACGACCGCCCGCGCGCCGGCGATCGCCGCGAGCACCTCGGCGGTCGGCGCGGCCGCCTCGGCGCCG
>DATHJG010001181.1:0-3967 GCA_035489875.1 Solirubrobacteraceae bacterium
CGGCGCCGAGGAAGCCGACGGACAGCCTGCCGCTCGTGTAATAGTCGAACGTCATCTCGGAGTCCATCACGGCGGTCGGGTTCCAATGCGTGTTGCAGAGGAACTCGCCGAGGTTGGTCCCGCCCAGCGAGCCGTGCTCGACGCTGATCGTGCACGTCTCGTCGAGGCCCAACTCGCGCAGCACCTTGGCCATGACGATCACTGGGATCCCGGCGCCGAGATTGACGACGTCACCGGGCTGGATCTCGAGTGCCGCCCGCCGCGCGATGATCGACTCGGGACCCGGCGGAACGGCCTCCACGGCCGGCGCCGGGAGGCGGTACTCGCCGACGAAGGCCGGGCTGTCCGGGTGCGTTCCGTATTCCCCCATCCGCTGGTCCGGGGCGACGACCACGGCGTCGACGAGGAAGCCGGGGATCTTCACGAGCCGCGGATCGAGGCTTCCCGCCTCCACGACCCGCTTGACCTGCGCGACGACCCGGCCGCCGGACGCTTTCGCCGCCATCGCCTGCTGCACGACCGCCTGATGGATGGGCTCGCCTTCGAGCGCCAGGTTGCCCTCGGTGTCCGCGCTCGTGGCGCGGATCAGGCTCACGTCGATCGGGAGCGACCGGTAGAAGAGCCAGTCGCGGTCGTCGAGCCTCAGCACGTCGCTCGTGCGATGGCCCGACCGGCGGGCGCTGTCGGTGATCATGCCGCCGAGCTGGCGCGGATCGATGAACGTGTTGATGCCGATCTCGCTGACCACGCCGGGTCGTCCGGCTCCGGTCGCGCGCCACAGGGCGCAGACGACGCCCGCGGGCAGCAGGAACGCCTCGACCTTGTCCTCCGCGACCAGCCGGTTCATCTCGGACTCCTTGAACCAGTACGGCGGGGCGAACGAGCCGCCGATCACCCTGGTGGTCATCCCCTCGTGGGCGAACCGCTCGAGGCCGACGCCGCGGCCCAGCCCGTACACGTGCAGGTGGGTCTCGGTCAAGCCGCGCGGCTCGCCGGTCTCGAGAAAGCGCCGCTCGAGGGCCTCGAGCAGGACCTCGGGCACGAGGTTCCAGACGACGCCGGAGACTGCGACGACGTCCCCGGAGCCGACCAGCAGCGCGGCTTCGTCGGCCGAGAGGACCTGGACCTCGCGCCCGCTCACTGGCGCTCGAAGATGGCGCGGTTGCTGTGGGCCATGTACTTGGCCACGGCGAACGGCACGACCTCGCCGTCGGTGCGGGTGAACGTACCGGTCGCCTCGGCCGACATCCAGTAGAGGACGTTCACCGTGTCGCGGAACGGCGTCCACGGGTAGTACGCGCGGGCGTACGCGCCCGCGTGCAGGTCGAGCACGCCGCCGTCGGTTTCCACCACCACCCGCCACCGGTACGGGACCCGCATCCAGCTGCGCGGGTCGACCCAGTGGCCGGCGTCCTCGATGCGGACGCGCTCGGGGCCTTCGACCTTGTGGGTCGTGCCGTCGACGACGACGTACGCGAGGCCCTCGCCGGCCGACGGCGAGGTCATGATCCAGCTCTGGACGCGGTCGGCGAACAGGTGATGCCAGTTGAGGCCGTGGCCGCGCATCTTCTGGGGCTCGTGGTCGCGCGTCACGATGACGCGCTCGTGGCAGGCGTAGCCCTCGACATCGAGCCGGCGGCCGTCGTGGACGATCGATCCGTTCGCCCGCAGGTACGCCTCGTACCAGGCGATCCCGTCGTCGGCGAAGCGGTCGTGGGGATAGACGGTGAACGACGGGACGTAGCCCTCGAACCGCAGGTCGAGGTCGACCCCGCCATGCTCGCCGCGCGCCGCCCAGTGCGGCGGAGCGTCCTCGTACTCGCGGCCGAGGATCTTCCAGAGGACGCGCTCGTCGGAGCGGTCGGCCGCGACCGTGCCGCGCGGCAGGTAGTCGGCCGGGCACCAGCCGACGGCCACGAAGTCGTTGTCGTGCATGACCTGCTTCTCCGCGGGCGTGTAGCTCGTCGCGACGAGGACGGTCTGCAGGATGTCCATCTCCGACGCGTAGTAGCTGCGAGGGCCTCGCTTGACGATGTAGGGCGAGGTCCACAGCGTGACGTCCGTGCCGTCGGTGGCCTCGGCTCGCAGCAGGAAGCCGTGGTTCTCCCACAGGTCCATCTCCTCGGTGATCTCGCCGAGGTGGCACCGCTGGTCGGCGATGGTGAGGTCGTACTGCCCTTGGTCGATCGTGTCGCTCACGTGTCAGGTTCTCCGGTAGAGGGCGATGCGAGGCGGGGCATCCGGTCGACGGCGTTCCGGCCCAGCACGCGAGGACGGGCGGACGCGGGCAGCGGCGCGCAGGCGTCGGCAGGCGTGACCGCGTCCCAGTAGGGCCGGCGGCTTCCGTACAGGAGCTGCGTCTCGGCCTGCGAGACGCGAGCGAGCGCAGCGTCGGGGTGCTCGCCGTCGGGCCGCCCGTCCTGGCCCTGGGTGACGAAGCCCGCGTGACGCCGGGCGATCGTGCTGGGAGCCTCGGTGACCCAGGGCACCTCGACCCGGCCGGAGCGCCAGTCCTTGTCGAGGCGCCACAGGAGCGGCGTCGCGAGATCGGCGCCGCCGTCGCCGAAGACGAACTGCAGGCCGGGGAGCCGGCTGAACGTCCCGCTGACGACCAGGCTGGCGAGGTGGACGATCGAGAGCAGCGGCCGCAGCGCGTCGTTCTCCGCGAACGAGACGGGCTGCCCCACGGGCGAGCGAACGAGCTCCGCGGCGGAGGCCAGGTCGTCGAGCACGTACACGGGGAAGCCGTGCGCCGCCGCCGCCTTCCAGATCGGGAAGTAGCGCTCCCCGCCGTACTGCTCGTGCACCCGCAGCGGCACGACGACCTGCACGAAGCGCGCGTCGGACGCCCACCGCTCGATCTCCATGACCGACGCGACGGGGTCGGTCACCGGCAGGCGGATCGAGCCGAACCACCGCTGCTCGCTTTGCAGCCAGCGCTCGTGGAGCCACTCGTTGGTGGCGCGGGCGACGGCCGTCAGATGCTGCGGGTTCGGGAGGAGCCCGCGCGTGAGCGGCGACAGCACCGCGGCGTCGACCGCCTGCTCGCCGAACACCGCGTCCGCCATCGCGTCCGGGTCACCGCCGCGCGCCGGGTCGGCGACGTCGGCGAACGGCGCCTCGTAGAGCTTGCCGAACGGCGGCGGCACGAGGCCCATCGCGTCCCGCCACGGGCGTGGGAGCCGGTCGCGGTACTCGTCGTCCGGGACGAGCGGATAGACGGCGGCGTCGACGATCACGGACCGGCCTCCTCGCCGGTGTCGTACGGGCCGGCCGGCCGGGTGGCGGGCAGCGCGTACAGCTCGCGCGCGTTCTCGCACATGATCCGTGCGCGCAGACCGTCGCTGATGCCGGGGGGAAGCGCCCGGCGCGGGTTGTCGTAGTCGTAGTGCGGATAGTCGCTCGAGAACAGGAGGACTCGATCCGCCTCGGCCAGCTCCATCAGCGCCTGGACGTCGCGCGGGGCGTCGGCCTCCTCGATCGGCTGGCTGGTGAACCGGATGTGGTCGCGGACGCAGCGGACGGGGTCCTTCGTCGCCCCCGCGAGCTGGGCGCGCTTGGCCTCCCACATGTGCGCAAGCCGCGCGATCACCGGCCGGTGCCAGAGGAAGCCGCCCTCCAGGAGCACGAAGCGCAGGTCGGGGAAGCGCGAGAACACCCCGGCGCAGATCCAGCTTGTGATGTGCGCCGAGTACTCGAGCGGATGCGTCAGCGCGTGGTACTCGACGTAGTGCTGGAAGTGGCCCACCGGGGTCGCGCCCAGCGACAGCCGCCCGCTGTCGTTGAAGTGGATCGCGACCGGCAGCCCGTGGCGCGAGGCGGCCGCCCAGATCGGGTCGTACTGCGGGTGGCCGAACGGGCGATCGCCGTCGTGGGCGATCAGCACCTGCTTGAAGCCGGCGTGGCCGGCCCAGTGCTCGATCTCCCGCACTGCGGCGGGCACGTCGTCGACGGGCGCGTGGATGGA
>DATHJG010001182.1:0-3041 GCA_035489875.1 Solirubrobacteraceae bacterium
GATCACCGACTGGCTCTTCGGGTTCACCCCACCAACGGCCGAGGCGCGCTGGCGCCCGGTGCTGGAGGAGTCGATCCGGGCGGTGTCGTCCTCCCTGCTCGGGAACATCGCGATCTCGGTCATCGCCGGGACGGTCGCCGGGCTGGCGGCGTGGGCGTTCGGCCTGCCGTTCCCGGTCGTGCTCGGGCTGATCACGGGGCTGCTCGACCTGATCCCGCAGGTCGGGGCGACGATCGCCGCGGTGATCCTGGGCGCGGTCGCGCTGACCGTGAGCACGCCGGCGTTCATCGGCACGATCGTGGTCCAGCTGATCTACCAGCAGGTGGAGAACTACATCGTCTACCCGATCGTCTACCGCCGCGCGGTCGAGCTGTCGGCATTCACCACGATCGTCGCGGTGCTGATCGCCGGGTCGATCCTCGGGGTCGTGGGCGCGATCCTCGCGGTGCCGTTCGCCGCGGTGGTCAAGATCGTGCTGCGCGAGGCCGCCGAGCCGCGCCGGGCGCGGATGGCCGCGCTGCGCGAGCAGTAGCGGCGTGCTCGCCGTACGCTGCGGCGATGCCCGACCGTGTCGCCGACGCGTTCGCCGCCGCGCGCGCCGACCGCGGCCTCGTCGTACTCGAGGGCTTCCACGCGCTCAAGCACGCGTTGCGCTTCGGCGCCGAGATCGTCGCCGCCGCGACCGACGACCGTGCCGGGCTGGACCGGCTCGCGCTCGAACTGGCGCCGGACGTCGCCGAGCGCATCGGCGGGCTCGTGCGCGACGCGCCGCTCGACGGGCTCGTCGACCGCGTGCCGCACACGGGCGTCGTCGCCGTCGCCCGGCGGCCGGCGTTCGACGCCGCCGCCGTGCTCGCCGCGCACGGCGCGGCGCCGGTCGTGCTGCTCGAGGACCCGCGCCACCTCGGCAACGTCGGCGCCGTGGTCCGCGTCGCCGCCGCGGCCGGTGCGGCGGGCGTGCTGACGACGGGGTCGCGCGACCCCTGGGACCCGGCGGCGCTGCGCGGCTCGGCCGGCCTGCACTTCGCGCTGCCGGTCGGCCGGGTCGCTGCGGGCGCGCTGGGCGAACGACCGCTCGTCGCGCTCGACCCCGGCGGCGAGCCGCTCGGCGTCCTCCCGCCCGGCGCACTGCTCGCGTTCGGGACCGAGCGCCACGGGCTCACGCCGGCGCTCGCCGCCCGGGCGGACCTCCGCGTCCGGATCCCGATGCGGCCGGGCGTATCGAGCCTCAACCTCGCCACCGCGGTCGCGGTCGTGCTGTTCGCGCGCGCATGAGCGTCGTGGCGGCGATCGGCTGGGGCGCCTTCGCGTCGGCGTCGCTCTACATCGGGCAGGCGCTCGGCAGGTCGTTCCGCGTCGTCGGGCTCGTGATGGGGTTCGGCGCCGGGACGCTGCTCAGCGCGGTCGCGCAGCCGGCCGTCCGCTACAGCGCGCGCAGCGGCTTCTCCCAGCGCTCGATCGTCCACACCGGGCGCATCCCGACCGACTCGTAGAGCCGCGTCGCGCTCGCGTTCTCGCCCTGGACGGACAGCTCCGCGACCGTCAGGCCGGCGTCGCGCAATGCGGCCAGACCGTGCAGCAGGAGCGCGCGGCCCAGGCCCTGGCCGCGCGCGCGGGCGGCGACCGCGAGGTAGTCGACGTAGCCGACGCCGTCCTCCCAGCGCTCGCACAGCACGACGGCGGCCAGCCCGCCGGCGTCCTCGTGCAGCAGCCACAGCGACGGGTCCCAACCCTCCTTGTCGACCTTCGCCGCCTGCCAGGACTCGAGCGAGCGCGGCTCGTTGCCGGCCACGCCGGCCATCGCGTCCTCGACGAGCGCATGGACCGGCGCGTCGTCGGGGCCGCGGTTGAACGTGCGCACGGGGACGTCCTCCGGCGGCGGCGCGTCGGCGAGGTCCATGCGCATGCGGAAGTAGCTGTACGCGGGCCAGTAGCCGGCCGTGAGGAGCTGGGCGCGCGCCGCCTCGTTGGAGATCGGGACGAACTGGCGGACGAGCGCCTCGCCGCGCTCGAGCGCGCGCGCCTCGGCGGCCTCGCGCAGCGCGGTGCCCACGCCGCGCCCCTCGCTCGCGGGCGGGACCGTGATCAGCGCGGCGCCGCGGTCGTCGAGCAGCGCGTAGCCGAGCGGCGTCCCGTTCTCCTCGGCGAGCCAGGCGTCGCGCGCGACGTCGATCCCCGGGCCCGCCCAATCCGATCGGACGTCGTCGAGCGTGTAGTCGGGGCGGCCGAGGTCCGCGATGTCGCGGGCGATGATCAGCTCCAGCACCGCGTGGGCGTCGTCGGGCTCGGGGGGGCGCAGTCGCATTGCCCGGCACTGTACGACTGCCGCGCTGCGCGTGCGGTCCTGCACGGGGTCCGACCCCGGTCAGGTGGCGAGCCAGTGCTCGATCAGCCGCCGCGCGATCGCCATGCGCGGTGGGAGCAGGAGCGACGTGCCGTGCGGGTCGGCCGGGTCGGGGCTGCCGCCCCAGCCGTCGATGTCGTCCGCCGCCGCGGCGGCGACCTCGGTGCGGCCGAACCAGCGGACGTCCTGGATCTCGTCCTCCTGCGCGCTCGGCTCGCCGTCGATCCAGGGCGCGATGAAGCCGAGCATGAGCGAGGAGGGGAACGGCCAGGGCTGCGAGGCGACGTAGCGCGGCGGTCCGGCGGTCACGCCGCTCTCCTCGGCGACCTCGCGCACGACCGCCTCCTCCAGGCTCTCGCCCGGCTCGACGAAGCCGGCCAACGCGGAGTAGCGGCGCGGGGGCCAGCCCGGCGCGCGGCCGAGCAGGACCCGGTCGCCGTCGCTGACGAGCATGATCACGACCGGGTCGGTGCGCGGGTGGTGCTGCGTGCCGCAGCGCGGGCAGGTGCGGACGAGGCCCGCCTCGCCGAGCTGCGACGGGGCGCCGCAGGCGGAGCAGAACCCGTGGCGGCGATGCCAGTTCAGCAGTGCTGCGACGTACGCGACCAGCCCGCCCTCGTCCTGCGGGAGCACGGTGGCGGCCTCCCGCAGCGCGACCGGCCGCGGGCCCGCGGCGGGCTCCGGCCGCTCGGCGCCG
>DATHJG010001183.1:0-3123 GCA_035489875.1 Solirubrobacteraceae bacterium
TGCTGCGCGCGAACGTCGAGGGTGCGTTCGCCGCCGTGCAGGCCGCGCTGCCCCCGCTCCGCGCGTCGCACGCCGGCCGCATCGTGCTCGTGTCGTCCGGCGCGGCGGAGGAGGGCCACCCGCCGTCGCCCCACTACGTCACCGCGAAGGCCGCCCTCCACGGCCTCGGCCGCGCGCTCGCGTGGGACGCCGGCCGCGACGGCGTGCTCGTCAACGTCGTCGCCGTCGGCTTCACCCGCACCGCGACGAACGCCGAGCGCTTCGGCGACGACGTGTTCGCGCGCGCCGGTGCGCTCACGCCGCAGCGGCGGGTGTCCACGGCGGAGGACGTCGCCGGCGTCGTGCACTGGCTCGGCTCGCCCGCGAACACCAGCGTCACCGGCGAGGTGATCCGCGAGGGCACGAGCGCAGCGCGCACCCCGCTGGTCGCGATCTAGACGAGGACGAAGTAGTCGCGGTGGATGGCCTCGTCGGTCGCCCGCGGCATCCGCTCGCGCACCTGCCCGCTCTTCATCCCCATCACGCTGCGCAGCTCGGCCGCGGCGTAGTTGCAGATCCCCTTGCCGATCGCGCGCCCGCCCGCCTCGCGGACCTCGACCGCGTCGCCGGCGTCGAACTCGCCCGCCACGTCGACGATCCCCACGGGGAGGAGGCTCGTGCCGCCCTCGCGCAGCGCACGGGCGGCGCCCGCGTCGACCGTCAGCGTCCCCTGCGACGGCTTGGCGTACTTGAGCCACAGCTTGAAGCTCGAGTGCCGCACCGCCTGCGGCGCGAAGCGCGTGCCGACCCGCTCCCCCGCCCACGCCGATGCCAGCACACCGGGCACGTCCCCGCTCGCGATCACGGTCGGGATCCCCGCCGCCGAGGCCATCTCGGCCGCGACGACCTTCGAGCGCATCCCGCCCGACCCGAGCGGCGACAGCTCGTGCCCGATCTCGAGTGCGTCGAGCGCCGCGTGATCGGTCACCTCCTCGACCAGCCGCGCGCCGGGATCCTTGCGCGGGTTCGCGGTGTAGAGCCCCTCGGTGTCGGTCAGCAGCACCAGCAGGTCCGCGCCGACGAGCACGGCCACCTGCGCGGCGAGGAAGTCGTTGTCGCCGAACGAGATCTCGTCGGTCGTCGTCGTGTCGTTCTCGTTGATCACCGGCACGATGCGCCACCCGAGCAGCGTCTGCAGCGTGCGCCGCGCGTTCAGGTAGTGCGTGCGGGCGCTCATGTCGAAGAACGTGAGCAGCACCTGCGCAGTCCGCACGCCCTGCTCGCGCAGCAGGTCGTCGTACGTGCGGTAGAGGCGGCCCTGCCCGACCGCGCTCGCGGCCTGGAGCTCGGCGATCTCGCTCGGCCGCACGGGGAGGTCGAGCAACCGGATCCCGCGCGCGATCGCCCCCGAGGTGACGATCACGACGTCGAGCCCGGCCCGGTGTAGCCCGGCGACCTCCTCGCACACGCGCGCGACGACCGACAGGCGCAGCTCGCCCGACTCGTGGGCGATCACGGACGATCCGAGCTTGACGACGGCGACGGGCATGCGGCGCGTAAGCCTACGGCGCGCGAAGATGCGCGGCGTGGAACTCGATCTCCTCGTCATCGGCTCCGGCCCCTCCGGCCAGAAGGCCGCGATCCAGGCCGCCAAGCTCGGTAAGCGCGTCGCGGTCGCCGAGCGGCGCGACCGGCTCGGCGGCGTCTCCATCCACACGGGCACGATCCCGTCCAAGACGCTGCGCGAGGCGGTGCTCGAGCAGCTCGCCGAACGCCCGCTGGACGTGCTCGACCCGACGCGCATGGACGAGACGGAGCGGATCGTGCTGCAACAGCTGATGGACCGCGCGAGCCGCGTGATCGCCGCCGAGACGGCGGTCGTGCGCGAGCAGTTCCGGCGCAACATGGTCGGCTGGCTGCCGGGCGAGGCCGTGTTCGAGGACGATCACACCGTCCGCATCGACGGCTCCGACGAGCCGATCCGGGCCGATCGCATCGTGATCGCGGTCGGGACGAAGCCGGCGCGGCCCGACACGGTCGCGTTCGACGACCGCACGATCATCGACTCCGACGGGCTGCTGCGGCTGGAGCGCCGCGTCCCCCGGACGATGACCGTCGTCGGCGCCGGCGTGATCGGCGTCGAGTACGCCTCGATGTTCGGCGCGCTCGGCACCAAGGTGACCGTGGTCGACCAGCACGAGCGCATGCTCGAGTTCCTCGACCGCGAGATCGGCGAGGCGTTCCAGTACCTGCTGCGTCGCAACAACGTCACGTTCCGCCTGCGCGAGCGGGTCGAGGCGATCGAGGCGCACACGGGCCACGCGCGGATCCAGCTCGCGTCCGGCAAGGAGATCCGCTCCGAGACGGTGCTCTACGCGGTCGGACGCCAGGGCGCGACCGGGACGTTGGGCCTCGAGCGCGCCGGGCTGCAGGCCGACAAGCGCGGGCGCGTCCAGGTCGACGCCGAGTTCCGCACCTCGGTGCCGCACATCTTCGCGGTCGGCGACGTGTCCGGCGGCGGGCTGGCGGCGATCGCGATGGAGGAGGGCCGGATCGCGGCGCTCCACGCGTTCGACCAGCCGGTCGCGTCGCTGCCCGAGCTCGTGCCGACCGGGGTCTACGCGATCCCGGAGATCGGCACGGTCGGCGCCACCGAGGAGCAGCTCACCGACGCGTCGGTCCCGTACGTCGCCGGGATCGCGCGCTGGACCGAGCTGGCGCGCGGGCTGATGACCGGCGACGAGACCGGCATGCTGAAGCTGCTCGTGAGCTCCGAGGACCGGCGCCTGCTCGGCGTGCACGTGATCGGGACCGGCGCGACCGAGCTCGTGCACATCGGCCAGGCGGTCATGGCGCAGGGCGCGGGCGGGCTCGACTACCTCGTCACGGCGGTGTTCAACTACCCGACGTTCGCGGAGTCGTACAAGGTCGCCGCCCTGGACGCCGCCAACCGGATCCTCAGTTTCCACGGGGGGTGAGTCAGCGGGCGCCGCCGGGGTCGAGCTCGAAGACGATCCCGCCCAGCTCGACGTCGTCGCCGGGTTCGAACCCGCGCGCCTCGAGCGCCGCGATCACGCCCATCCGGTGCAGCCGGCGCTCGACGAGCGCGAGCGCCTCCTCGTTCTCCATGTCGTGGCGCGCGAT
>DATHJG010001184.1:0-2863 GCA_035489875.1 Solirubrobacteraceae bacterium
GCACCTTGCCGTTCGGCACGCGCACGCAGCCGTGTGAGGGCCGGCCCGGGATGAGGCCGGGCGCGTTGGTGCCGTGGATGCCGATGACGCCGCCGCCCGGCCACTCCGACAGGCGCGAGTAGGCCGCGGTACCGAACGCGAGCGGCCCGTAGGCGGGGTTGCCGCCGAGGTTGGAGAGGCGCTCGCGGATCCAGTAGTTCCCGCTCGGGGTCGGCGTGGCGGGCGCGCCGATCCCGATGCTGGACGTCCAGACCTCCCTGCCGTCCTTGAACAGGCGGCCCTTGAGGCGGCGCTTGTCGATCTCCAGCGACGTGGTCAGCGTCGTCAGCCGTCCGAGCGCACGGCGCGGCACCCAGCCCTTGGAGCCGTTCGGGCGCCGCGGCACGCGGATCTGCAGCCACGGCTGCTTGTAGCGGCCGAGCTTGGAGCGCAGCACGAGGTAGTTTTCCGGCACACCGTCCTCGGTCAGGAAGTGCAGCTTGCCGACCGTGCGGTAGTGGCGGCCGGGGCCGGAGCGGATCTTGTAGATGCGCGCGGGGCGGCCGACCCGCGTGACGGTGCGCTCGTCCGACAGCCGCTCGTTGCCCAGCGGTCCCTTCACGCCCGGCGCCCGCAGCGGGCCGGGGTCGTCCGCCGCGGCCGGGGCGGCGGAGATGAGCGCCAGGGCGGCGGCGAGCGGGAGGAGGAGGCGCGTCATGGTCGGCATGGTGATGATCGGCCCGGAGGGAGCGGGGCTGCACAGTACGGCATCCTCTCCGGCGTGATCCGCCTCTTGTTCGTGTGCATGGGCAACATCTGCCGCTCGCCGACCGCCGAGGGCGTGATGCGCGGGCTGCTGCGTGAGGACGGCCTCGAGGACGTCGTCGAGGTCGACAGCGCCGGCACGGGCGACTGGCACGCGGGCGACCCGCCGGACGGCCGTGCGACGGCGGCTGCCGCCGCGCGCGGCGTCAGGCTCGCCGGCGCGGCGCGCCAGATCACGGCGGCGGACTTCGGCGACTACGACCTCATCCTCGCCGCCGACCGGCGCAACCTGCGCGACCTGGAGGCGCTCGTGCCCGCCGGCGCGCAGGCGAAGCTGCACCTCCTGCGCGCGTTCGACCCGGCGTCGGCGGGCGCGCCGGATCTGGACGTCCCCGACCCGTACTACGGCGGGGACGACGGCTTCGAGCACGTGCTCGACCTCGTCGACGCGGCGTGCCGCGGGCTGCTCGACGCGCTGCGCGCCGACGGCCGGCTGTGAAGGTGGCGGAGGCCGCCGCGCGAGCGCTCGGCCGGCCGCTCGCCGGGGCGCGGCGGGTGGCGGGCGGGGACATCAACGACGCGTGGCTCGTCGAGCTCGACGACGGCAGGAGGGCGTTCGTGAAGACCCGCGCGGACGCGCGGCCGGGCGAGTACGCCACCGAGGCGTCCGGGCTGCGCTGGCTCGGCGAGGTCGAGGGCGGACTCGCCGTCCCCGAGGTGCTCGCGGTGCACGACGCGGACGATGGCGCGCCCGCCGGCGCCGGGTCGTCGGGCGGCGCCGAGACGCCGCCGCTCCTCGCGCTCGCCTGGCTCGACGAAGGGCGGCTCGATGCCGCCGGGGAGGAGGAGCTCGGCCGCGGCCTCGCGCGCGTCCACGCCGCCGGGGCGCCCGCGTTCGGTGCGCCGCCGCCGGGCGCGCCGGACGGCCTGCTGCGGCTCGGCGCGGTCGAGCTCCCCGCCGCGACCGGCGCCGACTGGCCCGCGTTCTACGCCGAGCACCGGCTCGCGCCGCTCCTGCGCGCCGCCGCCGACCGCGGCGCGCTCTCGCCGGGCGGCGCGGCCGCGATCGACGCCGTCATCGCCCGCCTGCCCGAACTCGCCGGCCCGCCAGAGCCGCCCGCCCGCCTGCACGGCGACCTGTGGAGCGGCAACGTGCTCGCCGGCCGGGACGGCCGTCCGCGGCTGATCGACTCCGCTGCGTACGGCGGCCACCGCGAGATCGACCTCGCGATGTTGCAGCTGTTCGGCGCGCCGTCGCCGCGCACGCTTGCCGCCTACGCGGAGGTCCACCCGCTCGCCGAGGGGCACGAGCGGCGCGTGCCGCTCTGGCAGCTCCTGCCGCTGCTCGTCCACGCGATCCTGTTCGGCGGCGGCTACGGCGCGTCCGCGGTCCGTGCCGCGCAGCGCGCTGCGCGATGATGGCGGCATGGACCTGGGCATCGCGGGACGCACCGCCGTCGTCACGGGCGCCACGCGCGGGATCGGCGCCGCGGTCGCCGAGCTGCTCGCGGCCGAGGGCGCGCGCGTCGTGCCCGTCGCGCGCTCCGAGGGCATCGACGTCACCGCGCCCGACGCCGCCGAGCGGATCGCCGAGCGCGCCGGCGGCCCCGTCGACATCCTCGTCAACAACGCGGGCACCTCCGAGATCAAGTCGCTCGACGAGCTCGCGGACGACGACTGGTACGCCGCGTTCGAGATCAACGTGATGGCGCCGATGCGCCTGATGCGCCACTTCGCGCCGCCGATGGCCGAGCGCGGCTGGGGCCGGATCGTCAACGTCACCTCGACCGCGGGCAAGCGCCCGTCGCAGACCTGGCCCGCCTACTCCGTCGCGAAGGCCGCGCAGCACTCGCTCTCGCGCGCGTACGCCGACTTCTGGGCCAAGCAGGGCGTGCATGTCAGCGCGGTCGCCCCCGGCCCGACGGGCACGTCGCTGTGGCGCGGCCCGGGCGGGCTGGCGGAGCAGGTCGCCGCGCGCGCCGGGATCACGCCCGAGGAGGCGATCGCCCGCCACGCCGCCAAGGTGCCGCTCGGGCGCTTCGGCGAGCCGGAGGAGGTCGCCGCGGTGATCGCGTTCCTCTGCTCCGAGCGCGCGTCGTGGGTCACCGGCGTCGCCTGG
>DATHJG010001185.1:0-4000 GCA_035489875.1 Solirubrobacteraceae bacterium
CCACGCGCACGTGCCCGGCGAGCGGGACGCGCAGGCCGGCGATGGCCTCTACCAGCTCCGACTGGCCGTTGCCGTCCACGCCGGCGATGCCGACGATCTCGCCGGCGCGGACCTGCAGCGAGAGCCCGCGGAGCGCGGGCAGCCCGCGGTCGTCCTCGACCTCGAGATCCTCGACCTCGAGGATCGGGGCGCCGGGCTTGGCCGCTTCCTTCTCGACGCGGAAGAGCACGTCGCGGCCGACCATCAGCTTGGCGAGGCTCGCCTCCGTCGCGCCCTGGGTGCTGACCGTGTCGATCTTCTTGCCCCGCCGCAGCACGGTGACGCGGTCGGCGATCTCGAGCACCTCGCGCAGCTTGTGCGAGATGAAGATGACCGAGACGCCCTCGGCCGTGAGCGCGCGCAGGACCTTGAACAGCTCGGCGATCTCCTGGGCGGTCAGCACCGCCGTCGGCTCGTCGAGGATGAGGATGTCCGCGCCGCGGTGCAGGACGCGCAGGATCTCCACGCGCTGCTGCTGGCCGACCCCGATGTCCTCCACGAGCGCGCGCGGGTCCACGACGAGACCGAAGCGCTCCGACAGCTCGCGCACGCGCGCCTCGGCGGCGTCGCGGTCGAGCAGCGCGCCCTTGCGGGGCTCGGACGCCAGCACGACGTTCTCGGCCACGCTCATGACCGGGATCAGCATGAAGTGCTGGTGGACCATCCCGATGCGCAGGCCGATCGCCTCGCGCGGCGAGCCGATGCGTACCGGCTCGCCGCGGAGTTTGATCTCGCCCTCGTCGGGCTGGAGCAGCCCGTAGAGGACGTTCATGAGCGTGGATTTCCCCGCGCCGTTCTCCCCGAGCAGGGCGTGGACCTCACCGCGACGCAGGTCGAAGTCGACGCTGTCGTTCGCGGTGAGGGCGCCGAAGCGCTTGGTGACGCCCTTCAGCTCGAGCGCGAGCGGGGTGCTCTGTTCGGTCAGGCTACGGCACCTCGGCCGGGATGTCGGTGATCTCGCCGGACTTGATCTGCTCCACCTGCTTGTCGACCTCGGCCGTGTACTTCGAGCCCTCGGCGTTGGTCTTGCCGTAGCCGGCGCCGTCGTTCGCGACGTTGAAGAGCGCGTCCGTGCCGGCCTTGAACGCGCCGTCCTGGACCTCCTTGACGGTCGCGAACACGGCCTCGTCGATCTTCTTGAGCGCGGACGTCATGACGGAGTCGCCCAGGTAGGCCTGGTCGGCGTCGACGCCGATGCCCTGCATGCCCTTCTCCTTCGCCGCGTCGAGCGCGCCGAGGCCGCACTGGCCGGCGACCTGGAAGACGACCTGCGAGCCCTCGGCGATCTGGTTGAGCGCCAGCTCCTTGCACTTCGCCTGGTCGATGAAGTCCTCGGAATACGCGTTCAGCGTCTTGATGTCCGGGTTCGCCGCCTTCGCGCCCGCCTGGTAGCCGGCGATGTAGTGGTCGACCGGCGGGATCTTCAGGCCGCCGACCGACGAGATCACCTGATCGCCGCCCTGGGCCTTCGTGTACAGGCCGGCCATGTAGCCGACCAGGTAGCCCGACTCCTGCTCTGCGAAGAGGAGGCCCTCGACGTTCGTGGGCTTCGTCTTCATCGCCTGCTGGGACGAGTCGATGATCGCGAAGTTGACGTCGGGGAACTGGCCCGCGACCTTCTCCGTCGCCTCGGCCATGAGGAAGCCGACCGCGATCACGAGGTCGTACTTCTGGCGCGCCAGCGTCGTCAGGTTCGGCACGTAGTCGGCATTGGACTTCGACGTGATCGCGCGGACCTCGACGCCCAGATCGGACTCGGCCCGCTTGAGGCCCTTGTAGGCGGACTCGTTGAACGAGCGGTCGTTGAGGCCGCCGATGTCGGTGACCATGCCCACCTTGAGCTTCGGCGCCTCAGCGGTGGCGGCCGGCGCGTTCGAGCCCGAGCTCGGGCTCTCCTCGTCGCCGCACGCCGCGACGGACCCCATGCACAGCGCCAGGACGGCGACGAGCAGGAGTCGCAGCATCTTTCCATTCACGGAACGCAACCCTCCATTGGTCATTTGTTCCACCCCACTCCAGAATCGCGCCAGCCTATTCGAAGCAACGGCTGGTCATTGCGTATTTCGCGCTAAGAGCGACGATCTGAGGCCCGCGGGGACGAACGCGGCCTCGATCGCCGTGCGCGTGACGTCGCGCAGGGCGGCGTCGTCGAGGCCCCACTCGCGGCGCGCGACCGCGTACTCGCCGCCCACGGTGGCCTCCCAGTAGGGCGGGTCGTCGGAGCCGAGCGTGACGCGCACTCCGGCGTCGCGCAGCACGGGGAACGGGTGCGCTGCGTAGTCGGGGTAGGCGCCCAGGACCACGTTCGAGGTCGGGCAGACCTCGAGCACCGTGCCGCGGTCGGCCAGCTCGCGCACGAGCTCCGGGTCCTCGATCGCGCGCACGCCGTGGCCGAGGCGGGTGATCGGCACGGGCAGGGCGAGCGCGCCGCGGACCGACTCCGGGCCGGCCCACTCGCCCGCGTGGCACGTGAGGCCGAGGCCGGCGTCGTGCGCCAGCTCGAACGCGCGCGCGAACGGGGCGGGCGGGAAGCCGGCCTCGTCGCCCGCGAGTCCGAAGCCGGTGACGTAGGGATGCGGCTGCGCGGCCGCCGTCCGCGCGACCCACTCGGCGCGCTCGGTGCCGAAGTTGCGCACGGCGGTGACGACGATGCGGCTCTCGATCCCGGCCGCGTCGCGGGCGTCGTCGATCCCCTGGGCGACGCCGGCGAGCATGTCGGCGTACGGCAGTCCGGCTTGGTCGGCGTGGTCGGGCGAGGCGGTGACCTCGACGTAGACCGCCCCCTCCGCGGCGCACGCGCGCAGGTACTCGTACGTGATGTCGCGGTAGTCCTCGGCGGTCTTGACGACGGTGACCGCGCGGTCGAACGTCCCCAGGAAGTCGAGGAAGTCGCGCCAGATGTAGCGGTCGCCGTCGACCGTCCCGGGCGGGATCTCGAGGCCGTTGCGCGCCGCGAGGCGGCGGACGAGCTCGGGCGTCGCGGTGGCCTCGAGGTGGACGTGGAGCTCTGCCAGCGGGACGCCGACGCGTTCGGGCGCGGCAGCGGGGCCGCCGGACGGCGCGCGGCCCGGCTCGTGCGGCTCGATCACGCGACGGCCTCCGTGAGCGGCGGCGCCGCGGCCGGCGCGTCCCCCACCTCGAACGCCGCGCGGACGCGCTCCGCCGCGCGCCGCGCGCTCGCCTCGTCGCGCGCGTGCACGACGGCGAGCGGGCGGCCGCCGGGGCCGACCTCCTCGCCGAGCCCCGCGACGTCGACCAGGCCGACCGCGTGGTCGATCCCCTCGTCCTCGCGCAGGCGGCCGCCGCCCAGCTCGAGCACGGCGACGCCGACGTCGCGCACCGCGACCGCGCGGACGTGGCCCGCGCCGTCGGGGAAGACCTCGAGCGCGTGCGGCGCGCGCGGCAGGTGGCGGTCGGGGTCGTCGAGCAGGTCGGCCGGGCCGCCGAGCCCGGCGCACATGCGGGCGAAGCGCTCGGCGGCGGCGCCGGAGGCGAGCGCCTCGCCCGCGGCCGCCCGCGCGGCGTCGTCGCTCTGCTGCAGCCCGCCGAGCCGCAGCAGCGTCGCGCACAGCGCGAGCGTGACCTCGACCAGCCGCGGCTCCGCGGCGCGCGGATGCGCGAGCACGCCGAGCGCCTCGCGCACCTCGACCGCGTTGCCGGCGGTGCGGCCGAGCACCTGGTCCATGTCGGTCAGCAGCGCCTCGCACGCCAGGCCGTTCCCGCGCGCGACGGTCACGATCGCGCGCGCCAGCTCGGCGCTGCTCGCGCGGCTGGGCATGAACGCGCCCGAGCCGGCCTTGACGTCCATCACGAGCGCGTCGAGCCCGGCGGCGAGCTTCTTCGACAGGATCGAGGCGACGATCAGCGGGATCGACTCGACGGTCGCGGTCGCGTCGCGCAGCGCGTAGAACCGCCGGTCCGCCGGCGCCAGCTCCGGCGTCTGGCCGATGATCGCGCAGCC
>DATHJG010001186.1:0-7777 GCA_035489875.1 Solirubrobacteraceae bacterium
GCAGGCCGGTCCCGCGTGCGGCGAGCCGCTCGACGGTCGCCATCGCCAGGCCGTAGCCGTCGTCGATCCGGCTCGGCAGGTACCAGTCGACGTCGGCGCCGAGCGTCCGCAGCGCCCGCACGAGCACCGCCGTGGCGCTCACCCCGTCGACGTCGTAGTCCCCGTGCACGGTGATGCGCGAGCCGCGCCCGACGTGCTCCAGGATCCGCGCCGCGCCGTCCCGCAGGCCGCCGAACGCGTCGAGCGGATGGCGGGCGTCGGCGGCGAGGAACGCGCGGGCCGCCGCGGGATCGGCAAACCCGCGCCGCACGAGCACCTGGGCGGTGACGTGCGAGACGCCCAGTGCCGCGCATAGGCGCTCGGCCGCCGCGTAGTCATACGGGGCGATCTGGAGGCGGACGTCGGGTGGTGGCACGCGGCGCACCGTACGGCGGAGGGTGGACGGAACGCCGGCGTCGGTGGACGCACAACCACTCACATTTCGTAAGCCCAGCCCGCTACAATGCCCCTCGCAAGAAGGGAAGTATCCCATTGGCCGGAACCGTCAGCACGGCGCGCAGCGCCCGGGACCGGCACCTCGCAAGGGCGGAGAAACCTTCGACTGTTCACCAACGATCAGCCGGAGGTTCTCCAGTGTCCGCCCACATCGTCCAGCTCCAGGAGGGCTGAGCACCATGTCATCCATCGGCCTCTGGCTCATCTGCGCCGGCGTCCCGCTGCTGTTCGGGCTGTGGGCGCAGATGCGGGTCAAGCGCACGTTCGCCCGCTACTCGAAGGTCGCGCCGCGCAACGGCATGAACGGGGCGCAGGCGGCCGCAGCCGTGCTGCGGTCCTCCGGCCTCCCGAACCTCCAGATCCGGCCGGTCGCCGGTCGGCTCACCGACCACTACGACCCCCGCAACCGTACCCTGAATCTCTCGCAGGACGTCGGCCAGGCCACGTCGCTGGCGGCGCTCGGCGTCGCCGCGCACGAGGCCGGCCACGCGATCCAGGACGCGCGCGGCTACCGCCCCATGCGGATCCGCCAGACGCTCGTCCCGGTCGCGACGATCGGGCAGTCGGTGTGGATCCTGCCGGTGTTCGCGGGGCTGATCCTCGGCCTGGCCGGGCTCACCACGATCGGCCTGGTCCTTTTCGCCGCGGTCGTGCTGTTCCAGCTCGTCACGCTGCCGGTCGAGTTCGACGCCTCCAAGCGGGCGCTCGGCGCGCTCGAGCAGCAGGGCCTGCTGGCGGGCGACGAGATCGGCGGCGCGCGGGCGGTGCTCAACGCCGCGGCGCTGACCTACGTCGCGGGGTTCGTCGCCTCGCTCGGCCAGCTCCTCTACTTCTTCATGATCTCCCGCGACTGACGCTCAGCTCAGCGCGATCACCGCGATGCCCGTGACGACGACCAGCGCGCCCGCCCCGCGGGCGCGCGTCACGGGCTCGCGCAGGACCAGCGCGCCCAGCGCGGCGGCGATCACGACGCTCGTCTCCCGCACCGCGGCGACCGGGCCCGGCTCCGCCAGCCGCAGGGCGGCGAGCACGAGGAGATAGGCGCTGAAGACGAGCACGGCGGCCGCCACCGTCTCCCAGCCCAGCGAGGCACGCAGCGCCGCCGTTCCCCGCGCCCGCGCGACCAGCGGCAGGTAGCCGAGCGTCGTGAGCGCGAGCACGACCCAGAGGTACGGCAGCGCGGCCGCGTGGTCGAGCCCGTGCGCGTCGACGATCGTGTAGCCGGCGATGCACGCGCCGCACGCGAGCGCCAGCGCGACCACCAGCGGGTCGTCGGGCCGGCGTAGCCCGCGCACGAGCAGCACGCCCGCCGCGACGAGCCCGACGCCCGCCGCCTGCCACGGCGACGTCGCCGCACCGAGCGCGCCGGCGCTCACCGCCAGCACCAGCACCGGGGCGGAGCCGCGCGCGAGCGGGTAGACGACGCTCAGATCGCCGCGCGAGAGCCCGCCGGCGAGCGTGGCGACATAGCCCAGCTCGAACGCCGCCGACGCCAGGATGTACGGCCAGGCGGCGCCGTCGATCTCCCACACGGCCACCGCCGGAACCGCGAACAGCGCGACGCCGACCGCCAGCGCGACCGCGGTCGCCGCGTCGACGTCCGGCGCGCGCGCGAGCAGCAGGTTCCAGACCGCGTGCAGGACCGCGGCGCCGAGCGCGAGGGCGACCGCGCCGGCCGCCACGAGTCAGCGGGGAGCCACTAGAGCGGCTCGTTGCCCTGGCTGGCGCCGTAGAAGTAGACGGCCGCGATGCCGATCAGCGCGCCCGGGATCGCCTCGACCGCGGTGAGCAGGTCGGTGTCGTTCTGCCCGGGCACCGAGAAGCCGTTGACGAGCAGCCCGAACACCAGCGCGCCGATCACGGCGCCGAGGAACGCGCCCACGATGCCCGACCAGAAGCGGTCGGGCACGAAGATCGTGAAGTGCCAGAGCGCGAGGCCCATCATCGCCCAGACCAGCGCGGCCATCAGCGTGGCCTCCCGTGTCGCCGGTTGCGCGGCTTCTTCGGCTTGTCGGCGTCCCCGCCGCCCCCGCCGTCCGGCGGCGTGCCGTCCTCACCGGAGGTCCGGCCGCCCGAGCCCTGGCCGCCGCCGGTGGCGCGTGCGCGCGCACGGCGCCCTCCAGCCGGACGGCCAGCGGTCGCGGCGGCGGGCTGCGTCTGCGCCCGGCGGGCGGTCGCCTCCTCGACCCCGAGGTTGCGGACCATGTCGTCGAACTCCTCGCGCGAGACCTGCGTCGGGTCCTGCGGCGCGGTGATCGAGCCGGCGCCGCGGCGGCGCTGCGCCGGCTCCACGTCGACGGGCGCGCCCGCGCTCGCCACCGCGTACGCCGGCACATAGCCGAGCGCCTCGCGGATGCGGCGGAAGCGGGTCGCGTACACGGGCTCGCGCTCCTTCCAGTGCACGAGCACCGGACCGGCGATGAACACCGACGAGTACGTGCCGGAGAGCGTCCCGACCAGCAGCGCGAACGCGAAGTCCTTGAGCGTCTCGCCGCCGAAGAAGAACAGCGCGAGCACGGGCAGCATCGTGCAGAAGCTCGTGGCGAGCGACCGCACGATGACCTCGCTCATCGACCGGTTGACGATCTGGGAGAACGCGGCGCTCGGCATCCGCGGCACGTTCTCGCGGATCCGGTCGAACACGATGATCGTGTCGTAGAGCGAGAAGCCCAAGATGGTGAGCAGCGCCGCGACCGTCGACGTCGTCACCTCCCGGCCGACGAGGGCGTAGACGCCCGCCGTGATGAGGATGTCGTGCGTCAGCGCGATCAGCACCGGCACGGCGAACTTCCACTCGAACCGCAGCGCGATGTAGATCGAGATCACGCACAGCGACGCGATGATCGCGACCAGCGCGGAGTTCGCGACCGTCTGGCCGAACGTCGGCCCGATCTCGGAGACCTCCGGCTCGCCCCGGATCGTGAACCGCTGGTTCAGCGCGTCGGTGACCTGCTTCGTCCTCCCGGAGATCTCGTCGGAGATCTGGACGACGTTCGGCCCGAGCTCCCTGTTGTCGAGCGTCTGGATCTTCGCGTCGCCGAAGCCGGCCGGCGTGATCGCCGCGCGGACCTGCTCGACGGTCGCCGGCCTCTGGAGCGACGCGGTGATGCGCGTGCCCGACTCGAAGTCGATGCCGAAGTTCAGCCCCTGCGAGCCGATCGCGAGCGTGCAGATCAGGAGGATCAGGCCGGACATCGAGAAGAACCACCTCGACGCGCCCATGAAGTCGAACGTGATCGGCTTGCGCTTCTTACCGGCTCCCAGCGCCGACGGGCGCTGGAGCAGGCGCGAGCCGCGCATCGTCAGCAGGATCGCCTGGGTCGCGAGCACCGCGGTGAACAGCGAGACCATGGTGCCCACGCCGAGCACGAACGCGAAGCCCTTGACGCCCGCGGTCGCGAGGATGAACAGGATGAACGCGACGAGCAGCGTGACGATGTTCGCGTCGACGATCGTCGCGAAGCCCTTCTTGTAGCCCTGCGCGATGCCGGCCGAGATAGATCGGCCCCCTCGTATCTCCTCTTTCACGCGTTCGAAGATCACGATGTTCGCGTCCGCCGCGACGCCGATCGTGAGGATCAGGCCGGCGATGCCCGGCAGCGTCAGCGTGATCGGGATCAGCTTGATCAGCGCGAAGAAGTACGCCGCGTAGATGCCCAGCGCGAGCACCGCGATCACGCCGAGCACGCGGTAGAAGACCAGCAGGAACAACGCGACGATCGCGAAGCCCGCGATGCCGGCGACCAGGCCCTGGTCGAGCGCCTGCTGGCCGAGCGTCGCCGAGACCTGCGAGCGCGAGATCAGCTCGAGCCGGACGGGCAGCGCGCCGGTCTTGAGCAGCCGCGCGAGGTCCTGGGCGGTCTGGATCGTGAAGCCGCCGGAGATCTGGGCGCCCTGCGAGCCGTCGATGCCGTCCGGGTTCTCGCGGAAGTTGATGTACGGCGTCGAGATCAGCTCGTTGTCGAGCCGGATCGCGAAGTGGTGCGAGGCGCCGATCGGGTCCTGGAGACCGCCGTTGAGCGCCGCGTTGTCGGCGCCGCGCTGGGCGATCGCGCGGGTCGTCTCGGCGAACGCCCTGCGGCCCGTGTCGCTGAAGTCCATCGTGACGATCGGCTGGCCGCCGGTGCCGCCCTCGAAGTTCTGCTCGGGGTTCTTGATGTCGGTGCCGCCGAGGACCGGGTTGTCCTTGATGACCCACCACTGGTCGACCTCGCCCTGGCGGTTGTTGGGGTCGCGCTGGTCCTCGGCGCGCAGGACGACGATCCCCTCGGGGACCTCCAGGATCTCGGCCGACGCGGTCTGGTTGTTGTCGGCGAGGTCCTTCTTGATCGCCTGCTCGGTCTCGTCCGGGACGCCGTTGTTGAGCGGTTGGTGCGACTTCTTGTCGAACGCGTAGAAGAGGCCGGTCGTCGTGTTGTTCCTGTCGATCTCCGGCGGGCACTTCGATGCCTGCTTGACCGCGTTGTAGAGCCCGCTGGTCGGCTGCTGGCCGCCGTTGACCAACTCGGGGTTGGTCTTGCAGTCCGCGTCGAGGACGTTCGGCTCCCAGTCGTAGAAGTACATCTGGGCCGTCGTGCCGACCTGCTGGGCGGCGCGTTCGGAGTTCTTCTCGCCCGGGAGGCTGACGTCGATCTGGTTCGGTCCGGAGCGCTGCAGCTCCGGCTCGGCGACGCCGAGCGAGTCGACGCGCTCGCGCATGATGTCGACCGCCCGGTCCAGCGCCTCCTGGCTGACCGTCGGCTGCTGCTTCGTCGGCCGCGCCTCGTAGACGAGCTGGACGCCGCCCTGCAGGTCGAGGCCGAGGCGCGTCTGCTTCGTGAACACCACCGCGAGCGAGGCGGCGAGCAGCCCCACCACGGTCAGCAGGACGAAGATGTTGCGACGGCGATCGGACATGAAAGCGGAGTGGCGGAAAGCCTACTTGGACGGCGTGAGGACCAGCAGGAGCCCGCCGTCGTCGTCGTAGGCCGGGAAGAGGTCGGCGACCGCCTTCGCCGGAAGGTCCCCTTCCGCGTTGACGACGACGTCCTTGCCCAGCTGCCGTACCCCCCATTCCAGCACAACCGCCACGTGATCCTCTCCCCCGCTGAAGTCGAGCGCGAGCACGTCCTGGACCTGACGGCCGATGACCTTCTCGTCCGAGAGGCCGGTGAGCTCGCGGGAGCCGCGGCCGCAGCCGATCACGCGGCCCTGCTGGTCGCACACGAAGAACGCCGCGTTCGGGGCGGGGTAGTAGTCGTCGAGCAGCTCGAAGAGGAAGCCGAAGCCGCACTTCGAGCAGCCCTTCGGCTGGTTGCGGAACCCGGCGGTGCGGTCGGTCGCGGTGCTGCGATGACCGCAGTTGGGGCAGATGAACAGATGGGCCATGCCGACGGTAAGGGTAATCCCCCGGCTAAAGGGTGGCTGAGCAGGGTTGTTAGAACAGCGCGCGCGGCTCTGCCGGCGGCTCGAGCCCGAGGTGACGGTACGCGTGCACGGTCGCGCAGCGGCCGCGCGGGGTGCGCTGCAGGAAGCCGCGCTGGAGCAGGTACGGCTCGTAGACGTCCTCGATCGTGTCGGACTCCTCGGCCACCGCCACGGCCAGCGTCGAGAGCCCGACCGGGCCGCCCGAGAACTGCTCGCAGATCGTGGCGAGGATCTCGCGGTCGAGCCGGTCGAGGCCGATGTGGTCGACCCCCATGAGGTCGAGCGCGGCGGCGGCGACCGTCACGTCGATCGCCCCGTCGCCGCGCACCTCCGCGTAGTCGCGCACGCGCTTGAGTAGGCGGTTGGCGACGCGCGGGGTGCCGCGCGCCCGGTCGGCGATCGCGCGCGCGCCGGCGGCGTCGATCGCGACGCCGAGCACGCCCGCGCTGCGGACCACGATGCGGGTGAGATCGGCGGGCGCGTAGAGCTCCAGCCGGTGCTGGATCCCGAAGCGGTCGCGCAGCGGCGTGGTGAGCAGGCCCGCGCGCGTGGTCGCGCCCACGAGCGTGAACGCGGGCAGGTCGAGGGTGATCACCTTCGCGCCCGGGCCGACGCCGAGCGTCACCGGCAGCTGGCGATCCTCCATCGCCGGGTAGAACGTCTCCTCCACGGCGCGTGGAAGGCGGTGGATCTCGTCGACGAAGAACACCGCGCGCGGCTCGAGGTCGGTGAGGAACGTGGCGATGTCGCCCTTGCGCTCGAGCGCCGGGCCGGCCGTCTGGACGAACGGGACGCCCAGCTCCTCGGCGACGATCCGGGCGAGGCTCGTCTTGCCGAGACCGGGCGGGCCGGCCAGCAGGACGTGGTCGAGCGCGTCGCCCCGCGCGCCGGCGGCGGCGATCGAGACCGCGAGCTGATCCTTGAGCTCCTCCTGACCGACGAACTCGTCGAGCCGCTTGGGGCGCAGCGTGGCGTCGAGCTCGTCGTCGGTGCGCTCATGCGGGGTCTGGATCCGGTCCACGCCCGGCGTCCGGATGCTCATCGGCGCGCGCCCTTCAACGCGTGGGCGATCAGGTCCTCAGGCGTGTCGCCCGGCGCGCCGGTGAGCAGCTGCTCGGCCTCGGACGGGGAGAAGCCGAGGCCGACGAGGCCGTCGCGGGCGAGCAGCCGCGGGTCGTCGCCGCGGGCGATCACGATCGGGTCGTCCGCCGGCGCCGCGCCGACCTTCTCGCGCAGCTCGACGACGATCCGCTCGGCGGTGCGCTTGCCGATCCCCGGCACGGCCTGCAGCCGCGCGGTGTCGCCGGCCGCGACCGCGGCGAGCAGCTCCCGCGGCGTCCCGCCCGAGAGCACCGCGAGCGCGACCTTCGGCCCCACCGACTGGACGCCGATCAGCATCAGGAAGAGGTCGCGCTCGGCCTCGGAGGAGAAGCCGTAGAGCTGGAGCGCGTCGTCGCGGACGATGAGATGGGTGTGCAGCGTCGCGGCCTTGCCGACCGCCGGCGTGTGACGCAGCGTCTCGGTCGACACCGACAGCCGGTAGCCGACGCCGCCGCACGAGACGACGACGTGGTCGGTGCGCCGGACGGCGACCTCGCCGGAGAGGAGCGCGATCACGAGCCGCTCCTGTGACGACGCCCGGTCATGCCGCTCGCGTGACGCCGCGCAGCCGTGCCGCTCGCGTATCGGCGCGCCGTCATGCCGCGTCCGCCTGGCGTACCGCCGCGCGGAGCGGCGCGCCATTCGCGTGACAGATCGCCACGGCCAGCGCATCGGCCGCGTGGTCCGGGCGCGGGAGGTCGGTGAGCGACAGGAGCGCCTGGACCATCCGCTGCACCTGGCCCTTGCCGGCGCGCCCGGAGCCGCACACCGCGCC
>DATHJG010001187.1:0-2218 GCA_035489875.1 Solirubrobacteraceae bacterium
CCGCGCGCTCGGTCGCTCCGCCCGGGCGCGGCGCCACGCCGGTCCGGACCCACCGCCGGCTCGCGTTCGGCGCCCGGCAGGACGCCCAGCTGCGGCGCGGCGGTCGCCGCCGGCGCTCCGGCGGCAGCGGTGTCCGTGCTGCGCACGTTCTGGCCGGAGCGCTCGGCCGGGCGTGGCGAGTCGTGCGTGGCGATCACGACCGAGCCACCGCCGGCGGTGGCGCCGCCGATCGCCGCGATCGCGAGCACCTTCGCGGCGGTGGACTGCACGGCGAGGACGCCCAGCCCGGCGCCCGCGCCGCCGGCGCCTGCCGCCGCGACGGCGCCGCCGCTCGTGAGCGCGCCGAAGATGCCGTCGCGGAGCGCGATCGTCGGCACCACCGGCAGGATCGCCGCCAGCGAGGCGCGCTGGGCGCGCACGTGCGCGGAGAACTCCTGGCACTCCTCGCATTGCGCGAGGTGGTTGCGCAGATGCCGGCGCCGCAGTGCGGCGCCGGCTGCGACGGCGAGCTCCTCGCGGATCGAGTGGCACGGAATCAGCCGCGCATCCGCCGCCGCCATCAGGCTCTGGCGCGCCTGGAACACGAGCGCCTTGACCTTGCCCGCGCGCACGCCGATCACCTTGGCCACCTCGGCATGGGACAGATCGCCGAGCTCCGAGAGCAGGAGCGCCGCGCGCTGGTCGTCCGGCAGGGTCCGCAGGTCGCCCAGCAGCTCGAGCAGGTCCGCCCGCTGCTCGACGTCCGCGGCGAGGTTCTCGGTGGAGGGCAGGCCGGCGTCCGGGAGCTCGCTCTCCTCGCGCCGCGCGCGCAGCACGGAGATGCAGCGGTTGCGGGCGACCGTGTAGAGCCATGCCCGCACGGCCTTGGGGACCTTGCCGGAGCGGAACGCCCGGTCGGCCGCGACGAACGTGTGCTGGACGACGTCCTCGGCGTCGTGCACCCGGCCGACCATGTGGCGGGAGAACGAGAGGAGCTGCAGGTGGTAGCGCCCGTAGAGCGATTCGAACGCAGCAACGTCCCCCCGCCCGGCGGCGCGGGCGAGCTGCTCGTCGGTGACGCGGCGTGTCCCACGACTCGGAGACGCGACAGCCGGCCCGGAGTTGGCCCCGAGCGTCTCCGACCAACCGGTGGCGTCGACCGGCGTCTCAGTCGTGGACACGACGACTATCCCTTTGGAAGGAGAACCGCATGCGCAGGACCCTCATCGTCGCAGCCAGCGCAACACTCGCGCTCGCGGCGCCCGCGCTGGCCGCAGATTCGATCCGCACCGCCGACGACCCGCTCACCGGCACGGCGGCCGCCGACGCGATCTTCGCCGGAGCGGGCGACGACATCGTCAACGCCGGCGCCGGCGACGACCGCGTGTGGGGCGGCCACGGCATTGACACGCTGAACGGCCAGGACGGCAACGACCGGCTCAAGGGCGGTGGCGGTAAGGACGTGATCTCCGGCGGCGCCGGGGACGACGTGATCGACGCCCGCGGCGACGGCCGCACCGCCGACGACATCACCTGTGGCGCCGGCGTCGACACCGTGCGCGCCGGCCGCAACGACTTTGTGGCGGACGACTGCGAGTCCGTCAAGCAGCCCGGCAAGCCGACGCAGGAAGCCGAGGCGCCGGCACCCGCGCCTAGCGGGGACCAGCCGCCGTTCGACGACGACGGCAAGCCCGGCAAGGGCCCCAAGCCCAAGCCCGGCAACTAGGCCCAAGGGAGGGGTGACGTGCGGTCCATGATCGCCGCGGGCGCCGCCGTTGTGGCGGCGCTCGCGGCGGCCGCCCCGGCGGCCGCCATCACGAACGGGACGCCGGACGGCGACCGCCACCCGAACGTCGGCGGGCTCGTGTCGCCGACCCAGTACTCCGACGGCACCTGGCTGTACTGCTCGGGCACGCTGATCTCCCCGACCGTGTTCCTGACCGCGGCGCACTGCGGCGAGGACGGCGAGCGGGTCGGCGTGACGTTCAACACCGCCTACGCGGCCGGCGACAAGGTGTACGCCGGCACGTTCGAGGCCGACCCGCTCTACGACAAGCCGCAGAGCGATCCGCACGACATCGCGGTCGTCGTCCTCTCCAAGGCGGTCCGCGGCATCGCGCCGGCGCGGCTGCCGGAGGCGGGCTCGCTCGCGCACCTGCCGGGCAGCCAGCGCTTCACGTCCGTCGGGTACGGCGCCCACGAGGTGACCAACGGGCCCGGCGGCCACCAGTACCTCTAC
>DATHJG010001188.1:0-2356 GCA_035489875.1 Solirubrobacteraceae bacterium
CACCCACGAGATCACGCCGGGCATCCCGGTGTGGAAGGGCTTCGGGCCGGCGACGTTCTCGCCCGCCGTCGACCCCGCCACCCACGAGCCGTACACGTATGACGCGAGCGGGTTCGAGGCGACGTCGTACCTGCTCAGCACCGACCAGTTCGGGACCCAGCTCGATCCGCCCGCGCACTGGGCGCCGGAGTACCCGAGCATCGACGAGCTGCCGCCGACGTACGCGGTCCGGCCGCTGGTCGTGATCTCGATCGTCCCGCAGGTCCAGAAGGACCCGAAGTACGCACTCCAGGTCGCCGACGTCCGGAGCTGGGAGAAGCGGCACGGCAGGATCCCGCAAGGGTCGGTCGTGATGGTCCGCTCCGACTGGTCCAAGCGCTGGACCGAGGACCCGGTGAAGGCGAAGGAGCTGGCCGCCGACCCGGTCTTCCCCGGCGTCGGGCTCGCCGCGCTCGAGTTCCTCCACCTCAAGCGCAAGATCCTGTTCCACGGCCACGAGCCGCTCGACACCGACACGACGCCCACGCTGGAAGGCGAGTACTGGCTGATGCACCACGGCTACACGCAGGCCGAGGGCGTCGACAACCTCGACGGCGTGCCCGCCACCGGGTGCCTCGTGTCGATGGGCTACCCGCGGTTCAAGGGCGGCCTGGGCGGCTACGCGCGGTTCGTCGCGATCTGCCCGCCGTCGACCGCGAAGGGCACGCGGATCTCGCGCGCCGACGCGCCGCTGCCGACGGCCGACCCGCTGCACTGGGACCCGGCGCTCGGCTATCGCGTCCGCTGACGGTCAGCCCGGCGGAGCTCCGCGCGCCAGCGGAGCTCCGCGCCGGCGCCGATCTCCTCGACTCGCACCGCCCGCAGGCCCCCGCTCGCGAACGCGTCGATCTCGGCGCGGGTGAGCGGCCAGGGCGGTCCGTCGACCGGGCCGTCGCGCGCGTCGCGGCCGCCGGAGATGACGAGCAGCGTCCCGCCGGGCGCGACCATGTCCGCGACCCGGGCGATCGCGTCGCGATGGAGCTCCGGCGGCAGCGCCTGGACCGTGATGCTCTCGACGACCAGATCGAACGCGCGGCGCCAGGCGTCCGGCGGTGAGAGGAGATCCGCGGTGCGGTACTCGACGGTCGAGTCGGGGAAGCGCCGGCGGGCGATCCGCACGGCGGTGTCGGCGACGTCGAACGCGACCGTCTCGAACCCGCGCGCCGCGACGTACTCCGCGTCGGCGCCGAGGCCCGCGCCGACGACGAGCGCCCGGCGGCCGCGACCGTCGAGCGCGCCGGACTCCGCCCACTGCACGAGCAGCCGGTTCGGCTCCTCGCGGTCCCACGGCACGACCGCCTCGCCCGCCTCCGCCGCGACGTAGAGCCGCTCGAACCAGCCCGTCGGGTCGTCGGCGGCGAGCGACTCGCTGGCCAGGCGTCCCGCCTGCGCGTCCTGGGGATCCATCGCCGATCACCGTAACGAATCGCGCGCGCCGCGCCACCATGCAGCGAGACGACCCCGACGCGAACAGGAGCAGACGTGCCGGAGCTGACGTGCGCCGAGCTGGTCGAGCGCATCACCGACTACCTCGAGGGGGCGATGACGGCGGACGAGGTGCGCCACGTGCACGCGCACCTGTCCGCGTGCGACGGCTGCACCGCACACCTCGAGCAGATGCGGACGGCGCTGCGGTTCCTGCGGGCGCATCCGCCCGAGCGGTCGTCGCGCGCGCTGGACGACCGCCTCGCCGGCGTGTTCCGTGCCTGGGCGCGGTCCGGGCGTTGAGCAGGCGCTCCAGCCTGCCGCACGACGAGGGCGACGGCGAGCCGTCGGTCGATCCCGACCGCTTCGTCTCCGCCGGCCCGTACGCCGGCCACTGGCTCGGCTTCCCGACCGATTGGTCGACGCTGCCCGAGGACCGGCTGCTCGCCAACGAGGTCCGCGCGATCGTCGACGCGACGATCGCGCGGCTCGCACCCGCGCAGCGCGAGGTGATCACGCTCCGCGACCTCGAGGGCTGGAGCGCGCCCGAGGCGTCCGAGCTGCTCGGGATCACCGACGGGCACCAGCGCGTGCTGCTGCACCGGGCGCGCGCGAAGGTGCGCGCCGCGCTCGAGCGCTACGTCGACGCGCACGACCTGTAACGCCCGCGCCCGTCGCCGCCTCTGTGCGGCATGGCGACCACCGCACTCCAACCGAGAGCCGGGCGCCGCGAGTGGATCGGGCTCGCCGTCCTCGCGCTGCCGTGCATGCTCGTGCCCGACCCGCGGCAGCGCACGGTCGCGATCGGCGTGTGGGGGACGAGCCTCTCGGTGGGCGCGGCGATCGGGCCGCTGCTCGGCGGCCTCCTGCTCGAGCGCTTCTGGTGGGGGTC
>DATHJG010001189.1:0-2618 GCA_035489875.1 Solirubrobacteraceae bacterium
CCGGGCTCCCGCCACCCGTCGGGCTCCGCGTCGAGCAGCAGGTTGCCGAGCTCCGCGATGGCGGCCCCGTCGACCATGCAGTGGTGCATCTTGCCGACGACCGCGAGCCGGCCGTCGGAGAGGTCGTCGGCGATCGTCATCTCCCACAGCGGCCGGTCGCGCGCGAGGGGGGAGGAGAGCACGGCGTCGACCAGCGCGCCGAGGTCCTCGCCGTCGCCCGGCAGCAGGTGGGCGCTCGGGTCGAAGCGGGCGTCGTCCACCCAGACCGGGTCGTGCACCCCGAGCGGCACGCCCGCGAGCCGCTGGCGGTAGCGCGGCGCACGTCCGAGCCGGCCGGCGAGGTGCTCGAACAGCTCGCCGAACGCCGGCCGCCGCCGCCCTTCAGGCGGGTCGAACACCGCGACCCAGCCGACGTGCATCGGTGCGGCGGTGCTCTCCACCGCGAGGAAGGAGGCATCGAGGGCGGAGAGGCGCTCCGCGGTCATGACGCCTTCCCGTCGTCCAGCAGCGGCCGCCAGTGGTCCGCGGGAAGCCGTGCCGCGGACGTCGCCTCGCAGAACTCGGTGAGCAGCGCGGCGAAGCGCTCGGGGTCGGCGTTGTGGGGCATGTGGCCGGCGCCCGGGAAGACCTCGAACCGGCTGCCCGGCATCGCCTCGCGCGCCGCGGCGCCGTGCCCGACGGGGATGATCGAGTCCTGCTCCCCCCAGACGATCAGGCTGGGCAGCAGCCCGGCGAGCCGCAGGCGATCCAGCGCGCTCACGCGCTGGCCGCCCGGCTCGATCACGGCCCGCACCGTGTGCAGGAACGCCTGCCGCGAGCCGGCGGTGGCGAGCGACGCGAAGCCGCTCGCGAGCACCGCCAGGTCCTCGCTCGGCGCGAGCCCCACGCGCCGGAGGAGCCCGCCGATCCCGCGGGCGACCCCCACCAGCCCGGCCGAGGTGAGCGCGGGCAGGACGTAGTCGGCGCCCGGGATCGCCGCGGCGCGCAGGAGGAAGTGGACCTCCCGGCCCAGGCCGCCGCTCGCGACAAGCACCAGCCGCTCGCAGCGCTCCGGGAACTGGTAGGCGAACTGCATCGCGATCCCGCCGCCGAGCGAATGGCCGACCACGGTCGCCCGCTCGATCCCGAGCGCGGTGAGGACGTCGCGCGCGCCACTGGCATGGGCGCCGAGCGAGTAGTCGCCCCGCGGCGTGGCCGACTGCCCGTGACCGAGCAGATCGGGCGCGATCACCGTGAAGCGCTCGGTGAGCCACGGCGCGACGTGCTCCCAGGTCTCCGACGAGTTCGTGATGCCGTGCAGCAGCAGCAGCGCGGGACCGCGCCCGCCGGCTCTGTAACTGATGCGTTGCCCGTGCAGGCTCAGCTCGTTCGGCGTGAGTACCGCGTCTCCCACCCCAAGCATCTTCCCCTTCCGCGCGCGCGGCCACGCGCGCACCCGCCATTCGTCGGGTATGAATAGGACCGACCGGGGGGAACCGGGCGGTCCGCGGGCGTCCGCGTGCGCACGGTGGGGAATGCTGGCGCGGCGTGAGCGCCACCGGGCGACCATTCCACCGCCTCGCCATCGTCAACCGCGGCGAGGCGGCGATGCGTGCCATCCATGCCGTGCGCGAGCTCAACGACGAGCGCGCGGCGCCGATCCGCGTCATCGCCCTCTACACGGAGCCCGAGCGGCACGCGCTGTTCGTGCGCCAGGCCGACGAGGCGCACTGCCTCGGCCCGGCGATGGTGGCGGACGGCGAGGACCGGCGCAGCGCCTACCTCGACTACGCGCTGCTCGAGCGCGCGCTCGTGGCCACGCAGGCCGACGCAGCCTGGGTGGGGTGGGGCTTCGTCGCCGAGCACCCGGCCTTCGCAGAGCTGTGCGAGCGGCTCGGGGTCGTCTTCGTCGGCCCCGACGCCGACGTCATGCGCGCACTGGGCGACAAGATCGAGGCCAAGCGGCTGGCCGAGCAGGCCGGCGTGCCCGTCGCTCCGTGGAGCGGCGGCCCCGTGGAGAGCGTCGAGGATGCGCTCGCGCAGGGAGAGCGGCTCGGGTTCCCGCTCATGATCAAGGCCACCGCCGGCGGCGGCGGGCGCGGCATGCGCCGGGTGGAGGATCCCGATGAGCTCGCCGGCGCGTTCGAGCGCGCGCGTGCCGAGGCGGCACGGGCATTCGGCGATCCCCGCGTGCTGATGGAGCGCCTCGTGGGCGCCGCCCGGCACGTCGAGGTCCAGCTCATGGCCGACGGTCAGGGCACGGTGTGGGCGCTCGGCGTCCGTGACTGCTCCTACCAGCGGCGCCACCAGAAGGTCGTCGAGGAGTCGGCGAGCCCTGCGCTCACCCCTGACCAGGAGCGCGAGCTCGCGGCCGCCGCCGTGCGGCTCGCCCGCTCGGCCGGATATCGCGGCGCGGGCACCGCCGAGTTCCTCTACGAGCCGGAGACCCGGCGCTTCTCGTTCATGGAGGTCAACGCCCGGCTGCAGGTCGAGCACCCCGTGACCGAGGTGGTGACCGGCGTCGATCTCGTCCGCCTGCAGCTCCACGTCGCCGCCGGCGGGCGGCTGGACGGCGAGCCGCCGCCGGCGCGCGGCCACGCCGTCGAGGTTCGCCTGAACGCCGAGGACCCCGCGCGCGG
>DATHJG010001190.1:0-3414 GCA_035489875.1 Solirubrobacteraceae bacterium
TCGCGCGCGGCCGCCACGGCAGCGTCCAGCGCACCCATGCCCGCGGAAGGTTGGGGCCGTGGAGGCGCGCTCGCTCCCAGCGCCCGCTTCCGCCGGGGCCGTCGACGCGGACGTCGACGCGCCGGATCGGCGCGGTGCCCGACCAGGAGCGACCGTGCAGGATCACGGGCCGGCCCGCGCGGGCGGTCGCCGGCCACGGGAGGGCGAAGGCGCTCTTGACCGGCTGGCTCGCGAGCGGCGGCGCGTCCGGCGGATAGTCGGGCCCGACCATGCGGTACTGCGCGGTGTTCCAATAGGAGTAGAGCGGCTCGGCGGCGACCTCGATCTGCCCGAGCCACTTGATGCTGGCGACGCCGACCCAGCCCGGGACCACGAGCCGTACCGGGAAGCCGTGGTCGGGCGGCAGCGGGCGGCCGTTCATCTCGTACGCGAGCAGCGCGTCGTCGAGCGCCTTCTCGACGGGGAGCGGGCGGCGCACGTGGCCCTGGTCGGCGCCGCCCGCCACGACCGTCGGGTCGAGTCCCTGCGGCATGACGTCGACCGCACGCGGCGAGATCCCGGCGCGCTCGAGCACCTCGCGCAGCGGCACGCCGCGCCACTGCGCAACGCCGATCGCGCCGAGCTTCCACTGGCTGCCCGAGACGGGCGTTCCCTGCTGGCTCCCGAACAGGCTGCGCCCGTTGCCGGCGCACTCGATGAAGGCCGTCGTGCTGCGAGAGGGCAGTCGCAGCAGGTCGCGGTAGCCGAGCTCGATCCCGCGCTCGTCGCGCAGGCCGCTGCCGAACACGCGCAGCCGCCATGTCTGCGCGTCGATCAGCGGCGTCGACGTGTGGTTGCGGACGAAGAACCGCTCGTTCGGCGTGACGTACTCGTCGTCGGGCATCGCGTCCCAGCGCATCTCGGCGTTGGTGCCGAGCGGGATGAACCAGTCCGGCGGCAGCGGCTTGACGATCGGCCCAGCCGGCGACTGCGCCCGTACCGTCGCCGGGCGAGCGGCGGAGCCTGCGGCGAGGAGCAGCGCGCCAACGGCGCCGAGCCGGACGAGGTCGCGACGACTCAGATCCTGTTCGTAGTTCTCAACTATGTCGGTAGACTTACATAGGAACCGCCCGGGCGCAACAGCACGACCGGGATCTCACGCGGCGCGGCGCGCGCGTACGCGTCGTACTGCGGGAAGATCGCCGCCATCAGCGCCCACAGGTGGGGTCGCTCATCGCGCGGCGCGATTGCCGCGGTGGCGTCGTAGCGATCCGGGCCGACCTGGATCGAGACCGCCGGGTCGGCGAGCAGGTTGCGGTACCAGGCAGGGTCCTGCGGCTTGCCGCCGTTGGAGGCGACGATGACGAACCGCCCCTCGTCCCGGCCGTAGATCAACGCGGTCCGGCGGAGCCGCCCGGACCGACGGCCGCGCGTCGTGAGCAGCAGGGTCGGCCAGCCGAGGTAGTCGTGCCCGTCGGCGCCGTCGCTCTCGGCGTAGCGACGGATGTGCTCCGCGACCCAGCTCTCCGGGTTGTCGACCGGTTCGGTCATCGGAAGTCCTGGGCGTGGTCCGCGGCCCATTCCCCGAACGTGAGCGCCGGCCGGCCGAGGACGACCTCGACCGTGTCCGTCACGGCCTCGGGCGTTCTCGCGAGCGCCGCGTGCCCGTCGAGGATCGCGTCGGCGGCGGCGCCCGACAGCGCCTCGGCGAGCGGCGCACGCGCCGCCGCCCGCGGGATCTCCTCGAAGCGGACGGGCCGCCCGATCGCCGCGCCGATCGCCGCGACCTGGGCCGCCTGCGTGACCGCCGCGGGACCGGTCAGGCGGTGCACGGCGTGGCGGTGGTCGTCCGTGGTCAGCGCCTGCACGCCGACCGCGGCGAGGTCGCGCTCGTGGACGAGCGAGCGCGCCGCGTCCGCATGGACCCAGCGCACGACGCCGTCCGCGCGGATCTGCGGCGCCCAGCCCAGCGTGTTCGTCGCGAGACCGGAGCTGCGCAGGAACGTCCAGTCGTCCACGGCGTCGCGGATGCCGCGCTCCAGCTCGGCGTGGAAGGCGCTGATCGGATCGAGCTGCGTCGCGAGCTCGTCGCGGACGCTCATCGACGAGAGGTACACGATGCGCCGCAACCGCGGTCCGACCGCCGCCAGCAACGGCGCCGCGCCCACCGCGGTGCCGAACGGCCAGACGAGGAACATCGCGTCGACCGGCCCGAGCCGCGCCGCGAGCTCGCCCGGCTCGCGCAGGTCGCCGGGAACGACCGTGACCGCCGGCGGCAGCCGCGCCGCCGAGGGATCTCGAACCAGCGCGGCCACTGGGACGTCCCGCTCGACCAGGCCCGCGACGACGTGGCGCCCGACGTTGCCCGTCGCCCCCACCACCAGCACTCCTCGCTGCACCGACATGACACTCGATTCCTAATTCAGAGTTGGACCGAGTCCAACGCTACCATGTGGCCGATGCAGCGCCTTGCCGTCGAGGCCCGGACCGCCCGCACCCGCATGGTCATCGCCGCCACGGCGAACCGCCTGTTCGCCGCGCGCGGCTACGACGCGGTCACCGTCGAGGACGTCGCGCGAGCGGCCGGCGTCTCCAAGCAGACGGTCTTCAACCACTTCGGCCGCAAGGAGGAGCTCGTCTTCGCGCGCTCCGCCGAGGTCCGCGACACGCTGGTCGCGGCGGTGCGCGACCGCGCCGCCGGCGAGTCCGTCCTTGCCGCCTTCCGCGCCGCCGAGACGCGCTTCTGGCACGCGGTGGCCGAGCTCTCCGGAGACGACGACGAGCCCGGCATGTTCCACGTCGTCACCCAGTCGCCCGCGCTCACCGCCTACGCGCACGTGTCCGGTGCGACGATGATCCAGGAGCTGTCGGCCGCGCTGCGCGAGACCACCGGCGTCGGCGACGAGGACACCCGCCCGGACGTCGTGGCGAGCGCGCTCGCGGCAGCGCACGGCGCGATCTTCGAGCGCGTCCGACGCCGCGTCGTCGGGGGCGAGCGTGTCGCCGCCGCTGTGCCGGGCGCGCTCGCGGCGGCCGCCCCGGCATTCGAGCTGCTCCAAGCCGGACTCGGCGCCGACTGGACGGCGTAGGGCACGGTCGTCGCCGGCGCTTAGCGCGCATGAAGGGCGCGGCGGTAGCGTGGCCGCATGGCTCGCCACGAACGTTCCCGCCAGCCGGTCGCGGCGCCGCTGACCGGCCCCGTGAAGATTCGCGCCCGCCGGGACGCGAACGGCCACCTGCAGATCGTCGCGCCGGACCGTTCGCTGTCGGAGACGGTCGAGGCCGCGGAGCGTCCGCCGCAGCCGGACGATCCGCGCCCCGCGGTGTTCCGCAACGTGCCGCCGTTCGGCGCAGCCTGAACGGCGCCGCCGTCGACGGGACGGCGACGTCGTCGCGCCGCGTCAGCGCTGCGCGACGGCAGGCTCCGGGACGGCG
>DATHJG010001191.1:0-9371 GCA_035489875.1 Solirubrobacteraceae bacterium
TCCGGTACGAGGACGGCGACGAGGTGACCCGCCAGTGGGTCGTCCATCCGGGCTCGGTCGGCATCGTCGCCCATGACGGCGAGCGCGTCTGGCTCGTGCGCCAGCCGCGCGAGGCGACCGGCGACCCGGACCTGCTCGAGCTGCCCGCCGGCAAGCTCGATCATCCGGGGGAGACCCCGCTGGAGTGCGGCAAGCGCGAGCTCGCCGAGGAGATCGGCAAGGCCGCCGAGCAGTGGGAGCACCTCACGACGTACTACACGTCGCCGGGGTTCACCAACGAGCAGTGCCACATCTACCTCGCCACCGGCTTGCGCGACGAGCCCGGGCACGCGATCGAGGATGAGCGCATCGACGTCGAGCCGCACCCGCTGGCCCAGCTCGACGCCACGATCGCCGAATGCCGCGACGCGAAGACGCTGATCGGGCTGCTCCTGCTGCGCGATCGGTTGCCGTAAAGCCGTGAGCCGGGTGAACGGCGTCTTGCGGCAGGCAGGCACGTGGGGCGCCGCGGCGAATCCCCTGCGACCGTGGCCATCGCGACGCCGCCCGCCAAGACGCAGCCGTACGAGCACCTGCTGCTCGACTTCCTCGCCTACCTCGAGTTCGAGCGAGGGCTCTCGCGCAACACGCTCGAGGCGTACCGCTCCGACCTGCTCCAGTTCGGCGAGTGGCTGCGCCGCACCGGGCACGACCCGCTCAACGTCGGCCACGCCGAGCTGAGCGCGTTCGCCGACGAGATCGCGTCCGGGCGCGAGGACAAGCCGCCGGCCGCGCCCGCCACGCTGCAGCGCAAGGTCGCCTGCCTGCGCTCGTTCTACCGCCATCTGCGCCGCATGTCCGTCCTCACCGGCGACCCGACCGCGCACCTGCGCGCCCCGAAGCAGAGCCGCAAGCTCCCGCAGGTGCTGAGCCGCGACGAGGTCGCCGAGCTGCTGCGCCAGCCGCGCGGCACCGAGCCGGCGGCGCTGCGCGACCGCGCGCTGCTGGAGACGATGTACGCCTGCGGCCTGCGCGCGTCGGAGGCGATCGGGCTGGAGGTCGGCGACGTCGACCTCGAGGCCGCCATCCTGCGCGCGCGCGGCAAGGGGTCGAAGGAGCGGCTCGTGCCGATCGGCTCTGCCGCCGCGGGCGCGCTGACCGCATACGTCCAGCGTGGCCGCGGGCGGCTCGTCGGCGACCGCTGGGAGGCGCGCCTGTTCGTCAACCAGCGGGGCGGCGGCCTCACCCGCCAGGGGCTCTACAAGATCGTCCAGCGCCACGCGGCGAGCGCCGGCCTGGCCGCCAAGATGAGCCCGCACACGCTCCGTCACACGTTCGCGACCCATCTGCTGGCCGGCGGCTGCGACCTGCGGTCGCTCCAGGAGATGCTCGGCCACGCCGACATCGCGACCACGCAGCTCTACACGCACCTCTCCGCCGAGCGGCTCAAGGACGTCTACTTCGACGCCCACCCGCGGGCGCGCGTGAGCTGACGGCCGACATACCATGTCGCGCCGTGAAGCGGCGTGCGTTCGTCATCGTGCTGGACGCCTGCGGGGCCGGCGAGCTGCCCGACTCCGTCGACTACGGCGACGCCGGCGCGAACACGCTCGGCCACGTCGCCGAGGCGGCCGGCGGCTTCGACCTCCCGGTGTTGCAGGAACTGGGGCTCGGCTCCGCGCTCCCACTGCGCGGCTGCCCGCCCGCCGCAGCGCCCGCCGTGCACGGCCGCCTGCACCCGCTCGGCCCGGGCAAGGACACGATCACCGGCCACTGGGAGCTGATGGGCGTGGTCACGCCCGTCGCGCTGCGCACGTACCCCGACGGCTTCCCCGACGACGTGATCGCCCAGCTGCGCGACGCGACCGGCCGCGGCGTGCTGTGCAACCGGCCGTACTCGGGCATCGGCGTGGTCGACGACTTCGGGGCCGAGCACCTGCGGACCGGCGACCTGATCGTCTACACGTCGGCCGACTCGGTCCTGCAGATCGCGGCGCACGAGGCGGAGGTGCCGGAGAGCGAGCTGTACGCCGCGTGCGCGGCGGCGCGCGAGATCATGCGCGGCGAGCACGCCGTCGGGCGCGTGATCGCGCGGCCGTTCCGTGGCGAGCCCGGCGCGTTCGACCGCACCGACGGGCGCCGTGACTACGCGTTCGACCCGCCGTCGCGCTCCTATCTGGACGAGCTGCGCGCCGACGGCATCCCGGTCCACACCGTCGGCAAGATCGGCTCGGTCTTCAACCACGCCGGCATCGACCATGAGCACCCGGGCGCCACGAACGCCGCGGCGATCGACGCCACGAGCGCGCTGGTGGCCGAGCTCGAGCACGGGCTCGTGTTCACCAACCTCGTGGAGACCGACCAGGTCTACGGCCACCGCCAGGACGTGCCCGGCTTCCACGGCGCGCTGCAGGCGATCGACGCCGCGGTGGGGGAGTGGCTCGCGGCGCTCGACCCGGAGCGCGACCTGCTGGTCGTGACCGCCGACCACGGCTGCGACCCCACGACGCCCGGCACCGACCACACGCGCGAGCACGTGCCGCTGCTCGCGCGGTTCGCCGGCGACGGCGGGCGGCGCCACGACGGCGCGTTCGCCGACGTCGGCGCGAGCGTCCTGCGCTGGCTCGCCGGGCGCGATGCGCCCGCGCTGCCCGGCACGCCGTTCACGTAGACGCGGCACCGCTCAAGACCCTCGCGTGTTTGCGATCAAGGGCTACGGGCGATACACGGCGTTGGATGGGAACCCGACTGCTCGCCTCCGGCCTGGCCGCGCTCGCCCTGGCCGGCTGCGGCGGGGGTGGCGCGGCGGAGAAGAAGCCGCCGGAGGCGAAGCTGAGTGCTGAGGCGCAGAAAGCGATCGACGAGCTGGACGCCTCCGCGCGACCGCCCGACGACGCAGCGGACATCCAGCGGCTGCTCAGCGAGCGGGCACGCGCGCTCGAGGCGGAGGACGTGCTCGCCTTGTCGGCGACTGCGATCGGGCGCCAGCGCGCGCGTGACCGGCGCAGCGCGCTGCGTGCAAAGCGGCTGGCGATCGAGCGGATCCGCTTCGTCCCCGAGGACCTCCAGACCACTGGGCACCATGCCAGGATCGCCGTCACGATGTCCTATCGGGTGCGCGGCATGCGCCGCCCGTTCCTCACCTCGCGCCGCATCCTCGCTCGCAAGAAGTCCGTCGGCTGGCGCGTGACCAGCGACAAGCCGCGGAGCGAGCCGCTGCCCTGGGAGGTGCACCCGTTCCACGCCCTGCGCTCGCGTCACGTCGTCCTGCTCGCGCCGCGCGGCATGGACGCCGCCCCGCTGCGCTCGGGCCTCGAACGGGCCTACCGCGAGATCCGCCGCGACCTCCCGCGCCGCGATCTCCCGCCGAGCGTCCTGGTGATCGCCGCCAAGGACGCCCGGCAGGCCGAACAGCTCACCGGCCGGATCGCCAGCGGCGTCGTCGCGATCGCGAACGTGTCGGTCGAATGGGGGCCGCCGCCCGCGCTGGCGGTCGAGCGCGTGCTCGCGCAGCGCCTGATCGTCGTCGTGGACCGCTGGCGGACGCAGGACGCGGCGGCGCGTCAGAGCACGCTCGTGCACGAGATGACGCACACCGCGCTCGACCCCGACACGTCCGCACGCACGCCTCCGTGGCTGGCCGAGGGGGTCGCGATGTACGTGTCCAACGACGATCGGAGCGTCGAGGCGCGTGCGCGAGCGAGCGGGCTCGCGCCGAGCGTGAGGCTGCGGCGGCTGTGCAAGCCGAACTCGATCTTCCGCCTCCGAGGCAGCAAGCAGGACGGCGCGTACGCGGTCTCCTCGGCGGCGGCGGAGACGATCGTCGCGCGGCGCGGCAACAAGGGCCTGTTCAAGCTCTACGACGCGTTCAACGATTCGAGGATCCCCGGCCGTCCGGGCGCGAGGACGACCGACCGCGTCCTACGCCGCACGCTCGGCATGTCGCTCGCGCAGCTCGACGCCGCGGCGACCGGCGGCTGACCGCTGTCAAGCTCTCGGGGATGCCCGAGCTGCCCGAGGTCGAGACGATCCGCCGCCATCTCGCTCCCCACGTCGAGGGCCGCGTGCTCACGGCGCTCGACGTGCGCGACGGGCGCTGGTGCCGTCCGCTCGCGGGCGAGGAGGTCGCCGCCGCCGTGGCCGGTCGCCGCATCGAGGCGCTGGGCCGGCGCGGCAAGTACCTGATCTGGGAGCTCGAGGACGACGTGCACCTGATGCTGCACCTGCGCATGACGGGGACGCTGCTGCTCGACCCGCCGACCCCGCCGCGCCACGCGCGCGTGCGCTTCGGGCTCGACGACGGCCGCGAGCTGATCTTCGACGACCCGCGCCGCTTCGGCACGGGCGAGTTGGCGCTGGGCGGCGAGGCGCGCGACGCGTTCTTCGCCACGCGCTTGGGCGTGGAGCCGTTCGGGACGGCGTTCACCAGCGCGCACCTGTACGCGCTCACGCGGGTCAGCCGCGCGCCGATCAAGGCGTTCCTGCTCGACCAGCGCAAGGTCGCCGGCGTCGGGAACATCTACGCCGACGAGGCCCTGTTCCGCGCCGGGATCCACCCGCTGCGGCCGGCGGGCCGGCTCACGCGCAAGCAGGTGGCCGGGCTGCGCGACGCCGTCGTCGCGTCGCTGGAGGAAGGGCTGGCGGCCAAGGGCGCCTCGATCGACGACTTCCGCCATCCCGACGGGGTGCAGGGCTCCTTCCAGGACCGGTTCCTCATCCACCTGCGCGAGGGCGAGCCGTGCCTCGTGTGCGACCGGCCGGTGCGCAAGCTGCGCGCCGCGGGGCGCGGGACGTACGTCTGCGAGAAGTGCCAGCCGCGACCGAGGCAGGTTCAGGCCGCCGCGATGCGGAACTCGGCCAGGCGGCCGGCGCGGTCGGCCGCCGCCAGCTCCTGAAAGCCGCCGAGCGGCTCCTCGTCGAGGATCACCTGCGGGAAGGTCATCATGCCGGTGCGCGCGACCAGCTCAGCGCGTCCGTCGGCGTCCTTGGCGAGGTTGATCTCCTCGTACGGGATCCCGCGCCGGTCGAGCAGCGCCTTTGCCGTCCGGCAGTAGCCGCAAGGTTCAGTCGTGTACACCGTGACTCGAGCCATTACTTCACAAACAATAGTAGGGCGATGCGCGGAAGCCTGAAGACGGAGGCGATCGTGCTGCGCTCGATGCGCTACGGCGAAGCCGACCGGATCCTGCACCTCTTCACCCCCGACCGCGGCCGGCTCTCGGCGATCGCCAAGGGCGTCCGGCGGGCCAAGTCGCGCTTCGGCGGGCGCCTGGAACCGTACTTCAGGCTCGATCTCGTCCTCTACCAGGGTCGCAGCGACCTCCTCACGGTGACGAGCGCGGAGACGCTGCACGGCCATCCGCGGCTGCGGGAGCACGGCGGCGCGCTCGACGGCGCGTCGCGCGCGTGCGACGCGGTCGCGCGGATGTTCGACGACCACGATCCGCACCGCGGCGTCTACCACCTGCTGGCCAACCAGCTCGCGCTGCTCGACGGAGAGCCCGCGCGCGCCACGCGCGGCAACGCGCTCGCGTTCCGGCTCAAGCTGCTGCTGGCCGCCGGCTTCGCGCCGCAGCTCGCCGCCTGCGCGAGCTGCGGCGAGGCCGAGCACCTCGCCGGCTTCTCCGGCGCCGCCGGCGGCGTCGTCTGCCCGGCCTGCGAGGCGAGCGCGTTCGACCTCGACCAGGACGCGCACGACTTCCTGGTGGGCGCGCTCGGGCGCCCGCTGGCCGAGACGCCGGACGCCCCGCCGCGCGCGCTCGCGCAGGCCGAGCGGGCGATCCTCGAGACGCTCGAGTACCACGCGAACGTGCGCCTCAAGCCGGTGGGACGCGGGAAATCGCAGTCTGGATGACGCGCGGGGCGATCATTTGTGCCGAAACTGCGCAGCGGCCCGGTGACGCCCGCGGCGCGCGTCAGAATGGATGGCGTGAGCGCGCCAGTCGTCGACACCGGGTACGAGGCACGCATCCGCGCGTGGGAGGAGGACGCGCTCGCGCCGGCGGCCGCCCGCTCCTACCCGGCGGTGCGCGAGCGGCCGGAGGAGGACTGCGGGCTGCGCACGCCGTTCCAGCGCGACCGTGACCGGATCGTCCACTGCAAGGCGTTCCGCCGGCTCAAGCACAAGACGCAGGTGTTCGTCGCGCCGGAAGGGGACCACTACCGTACGCGGCTCACCCACACGCTGGAGACGACGCAGATCTCGCGCACCGTGGCGCGCGCGCTGCGGCTCAACGAGGACCTGACCGAGGCGATCGGGCTGGGACACGACCTCGGGCACCCGCCGTTCGGGCACATCGGCGAGGACGTGCTCGACCGCGCCGGGCGCGAGCGGTTCGGCCGCGGCTTCCGCCACAACGAGCACTCGGTGCGCGTGGTCGAGGTGCTCGAGCGGCTCAACCTCACCGCGCCCGTGCGCGACGGGATCCTGCACCACTCCAGCGGCGCGGGCGAGCCGGCGACGCTGGAGGGCAAGATCGTCCGGCTCGTCGACCGGATCGCCTACATCAACCACGACATCGACGACGCGCTCCGCGCGGGCGTGATCGCCCTCGGCGATCTCCCCGGCGAGGAGATCGCGATCCTGGGGGACACGGGCTCGCGCCGGATCGACACGCTCGTGCACGACCTGGTCGAGCACTCCGCGCGCGCGGGCGACATCGTCCAGGGCGAGCCGGTCGGCAGCGCGATGCTGCGGCTGCGCGCGTTCATGTTCGACCGCGTCTACCTCGGCCCGACGGCGCGCGCCGAGCACGTGAAGATCGAGCGCGTGCTGCGCGGGCTGTTCGACTGGTACGCGTCGCACCCCGAGGCGCTGCCCGAGGGCGCCGCGGGAGCGTCGGACGCCGACCGGGTGATCGACTACCTCGCGGGCATGACCGATCGCTTCGCCATCCGCGCCTGGCAGGAACGCTTCGTCCCGCAGGGCCTGGCCAGCTGATGGCCCGCTACACCGACGATTCGCGCGAGCGCGTCCGGGACGCGGTCGACTTCGTCGAGCTGGTCGGGGCGCGGACCGAGCTCAAGCCCGCCGGCCCGCGGCGCATGACCGGCCTGTGCCCGTTCCACGACGAGCGCACGCCGTCGTTCGGCATCGACCCGGTCGAGAAGCTCTACCACTGCTTCGGCTGCGGCGTGGGCGGCGACGTGTTCAAGTTCGCGATGGAGACCGAGGGGCTCGACTTCGCGGCCGCGCTCGAGGCGCTCGCCGAGCGCGCCGGGATCGAGCTCGAGCGCGAGGCCGAGGACCCGCACGAGGCGGCGCGGCGCGGCCAGCGGGAGCGGCTGCTCGCGCTGCTCGAGCGCACCGCCGCGTACTACGTGCGCGTGCTCTGGGAGTCGGCCGAGGCCGCGCCCGCGCGCGAGTACCTGATGCAGCGCGGGCTGGAGGAGGACGTGCTGCGCGAGTTCCGCGTCGGCTTCTCGCCGCGCTCGTGGGACCGCGTGATCGTCGCGTCGCGGCGCGCCGGCTACTCCGAGGGCGAGCTGCTCGCCGCCGGGCTCGCATCGCGCCGGCGCGAGGGGCCGGGGCTGCTCGACCGGTTCCGCGGGCGGATCATGTTCCCGCTCGCCGATGCCAAGGGGCATGTGCTCGGGTTCGGCGCCCGCGCGATCGCCCCCGACGACCAGCCGAAGTACCTCAACACGTCCGAGTCCGACCTCTTCCACAAGGGCAGCCTGGTCTACGGCGCCGACCTCGCCCGGGCGGCCGCCGCGCGCGCGGGCCAGCTCGTGCTCGTCGAGGGCTACACCGACGTGATCGCGCTGCGCCAGGCCGGGATCCCCGAGACGGTCTGCTCGATGGGCACCGCGCTGACCGACCGGCAGCTCGACGCGCTCAAGCGGCTCACCCCGAAGGTGCTGCTCTGCCAGGACCCGGACGCCGCCGGGCAGGAGGCCGTCGCCAAGGGCAAGGACGCGATCCGGGTCTTCAACGAGGGCCACCGCCTGCGCGGCTTCGACCTGCGGGTCGTCCGGCTCCCGCCCGGCGAGGACCCCGCCGACGTCGTGCAGCGCGAGGGCGCCGAGGCGATGCGCGCGCTGCTGGAGACGTCCGTGCCCGTGCCGCGGTTCGAGGTGGAGCGGGCGCTGGAGGCCGCCGACCTCGACACGCCCGAGGGGCGGGAGGCGGCGCTGCGCGCGGTAGCGCCGGTGGTCGGGCGGCTCGATCCGGGGCCGCTGCAGTACGACCTGATCCAGCTGATCGCCAACCGGCTGCAGATGCCGGAGTCGATGACGAGCGAGGCGCTGCACCGCGTGCCGAAGACGAACGGCCGGGCGGGTTCGCCGCCGCCTGGGCCGCCGGCCCGCCAGGCGACGTCGGTCGACCGGCGCGAGGAGACCGAGCGCGCGTTCCTCGCCCGCTGCCTGGCGATCAAGGACGCCGGCCGGCGCGCGCTGGAGGAGATGGACATCGACGCGTCGTTCTCACTGGAACTGACCCGGCGCGCGGCGCGCTATCTCGCCCAGCACCTGGAGCATCCCGGCCAGTCGCTTCCGGCGGACGCCGACGACCTGGCGCACCTCGTCGCCGAGCTCGTCATTCGCGCGGGCGACCTCGCCGCCAATCCGATCGCGCTGGATCTGGAGCGCCTTCAGCTCGACAAGAACCGCGTGAGCCGGCAGATCACCGTCGGCGAGTCCGTGATCGAGCTTTCCGCCGAGCGCCAGCGGATCCAGTCCGAGATCGACCGGCTCACTCCTCTGGCGCAGCGGAACCGCGGCTAGGCCCCTAGGACAGCGCGTCGCGCCGCTCGGTGCCGGCTGCGCGCTGCGCCTTGTCCACTGCGCGTACGACCTCTTCAGGGTTCGCGACGCCGACGAAGCGGAACTCGGAGTCGTCGGTCCCGGCGGTGTCGAAGTCCACGGTGCCGACCTGCATGACCCGCTCGAAGAACGACTGCTCGGTGTTGACGTTCTGCACGCGCTGCACACGGGTCTCCTGGGTCCGCTTGGCCAGGATCCCGTGGCGGATGTGCAGCCGCTCGCTTGTGATCACGTAGCGCGTGGCCTTGCGCTTGATCAGCCCGACGAGGATGACGAGCCCGAGCACGACGGCGCCGGCGGCGATCGCCAGCCCAACGCCGGATACGAGCGCGCCGATCGCCGCGGCGACGCCCACGAGCGCGATCCCGCTGACGTAGAACACCAGCACGGCGCGCCACGAGGGATGGCCCTCGAACACGATCTCCTCGCCCGGATGCAGGTCCATGTGACGAACGCTACCGCGTCCCCTTCCGTCCGCCACACGAACTAGTGTTCGCATCCATGGATCGCGCGTGGCTCGCACCGCAACTCGTCGCCGGCCGCTCCATCGAGGCGATCGCGCACGCGGTCGATCGCGACCCGAGCACCGTCGCGTACTGGGTCGGGAAGCACGGGCTCGCGTCCAG
>DATHJG010001192.1:0-2769 GCA_035489875.1 Solirubrobacteraceae bacterium
CGCCGCCGCCGATCACGATCACCTCCGGGTTGAGCACGTTGACGATGGTGGAGAGACCGACGCCGAGCGCGCGGCCGACGGTCGCGAGGGCGTCGCGCGCGACCGGGTCGCCGTCGTGCGCGAGCTCGGTCACGAACGGGCCTGTCAGCTCGCGTCCCTCCTCGAGCGCCAGCCCCAGCGCGGTGTCGGGCCGCCGCGCGACCCGCAGCGACGCCTCCCGCACCAACGCCGAGCCGGACGCCATCACCTCCAGGCAGCCCCGGTTCGGGCAGTGACCCTGGCACGGCGGGCCGTCCATGTCGATCACCATGTGCCCCAGCTCCCCGCCCGCGCCGATCCACCCCCGCTGGAGCTGTCCGCCGAGCACCAGCCCGCCGCCGATCCCGGTCCCCAGCGTCAGCATCACGACGTCGTCGGCGCCGCCGCCCGCCCCGTGGCGCGCCTCGGCCAGGACCGCGCAGTTGCCGTCGTTGTCGACGGTCACGGGCAGGCCGAGCCGCTCGGACATGACCGCCGCGAACGGGACGTTCGCCAGCGGCAGGTGGGTGGAGTAGACCGCGGTCCCGGTGCGCCGGTCGAGCGTCACGGGGATGCCGAAGCCGACGGCCGCGACGTCGTCGTCGACCTCCGCGCGGGCCTCGTCCACCGCTTCCACGATCGTCGCCATCAGGCGCGCCTGATCGAGCCCGAACGCCTGGCGCCGGACGCGGTGGCGCACGGCGAGATCGGGCCCGACGACGCCCGCGAGGAGCTTGGTGCCGCCGAGGTCGACCCCGATGACGCAGCTCGGTCTGGAGCGGGCCGCCGGCATGGGGGCTGCCACCATACCCACCGCCGATGGCCGACGAGGAACAGCCAAGCGCTTCCGGCGACAAGCCCGGACGACGCGGCAGAGCACCGGAATACAAGGTGTACCGGAGCCGCCCCCGGCTGCTGCGGGGACGCGCGGACCAGGACGGGCTCGCGGAGCTGCGCACCCCCGGCGCGCCCAAGCCGGCGAAGGCGCCGGAGTACGAGGTCCAAGGCCGCCGCGGCCCCCGCCTGCCCTCGTTCCCGAGGCGCGCGCCGGGACGCCGCCGGCCGATCAGCCCCGGCCGCGTCGTCAAGTGGCTCGCACTCGCGCTCTTCGCCTGGATCGCCGTCTCCGCCGTGCTGTTCATGGTCTCCGCCCAGATCCAGCGCGGCGACCTCGCGAGCAAGGTCGGCGAGCAGCTCGATCCCGGCCCCTACCCGCTGACCGGCGCGAACACGATCCTCGTGCTCGGCTCCGACGCCCGCACCGAAGGGCTCGCGGAGCCCGGCTCCGGCGGCCCGAGCCGCTCGGACTCGATCATGCTGCTGCGGCTCGGCGGCGGCGCGAACGCCTCGCTCTCGATCCCCCGCGACACGGTCGTCGACATCCCCGGCCATGGGACCAGCAAGATCAACGCCGCGTACGCGTTCGGCGGCGCGGCGCTCGCCACGCAGACCGTGAAGCAGTTCCTCGGGGTCGAGATCAACCACGTCGTCGAGGTGAGCTTCGAGAACTTCCCGGAGCTGATCGACGCGCTCGGCGGCGTGACCTACAAGGGCGACGCCGTGCTCTCCCGCATCAACGGCGGCGACCGCAACGGCGGCTTCACCCTGCGCCTGCCCAAGGGCGAGACGGAGATCGACGGCCGCCAGGCGCTCGCGCTGGCCCGCACGCGCAAGAACCTGCGCAACCCGAGCGAGGACGACCTCACGCGCGCGCGGCGCCAGCAGCAGCTCGTGTCCGCGATGAAGGACAAGGTGACGTCGTTCGAGACGTTCATCCGCCTGCCGTGGGTGTCCTGGGCCGCGCCCAAGGCGGTCCGCTCGGACATGGCGGGGCCGACGCTGCTCGGCGTCGCGCTCGCGTCGATCACCGCCGGCAGCAGCCAGCCGCAGGTGCTCAAGCCGAGCGGCGGCGTCACGCTGTCCGACGGCGGCGCCGGCCTGACCGTCGACGACGCGACCAAGCAGGCCGCGGTCGAGCGGCTCCTCAAGGGCTAGTCGGCGGTGCCGCTCGGAGGCGTCGAGCCGGCGGAGGAGCCGGAGCCGGAGTCGGACGACTCCTTCTTCTCCTTGCTCTTCGCGTCGTGCTTGTCGGCGCCGGACTTGGCGGACGCGTCCAGCTCCCGCTTGCGCTTGGACGTTCCGTAGTCGGTGTTGTAGAAGCCCGACCCCTTGAAGTGCACCGCGATGGGGTGGAAGACCCGCTGGACGGGGGCCCCGCACGTCGTGCAGACGGTCACCGGCGGATCGGCGATCTTCTGCATCACCTCGAACAGGTGACCGTTCTCGCAGCGGTACTCGTAGATCGGCATGCCGGGCTCAGTGTACAAGGGTAGGGCGGGTGGTACCCTACGTCTGTGAAGAAGTCCAGCATCTACCTGGAGCCCGAGCTCGACCGCGCGCTCACGCACGCAGCCGCGCGCCAGAAGCTGTCGAAGGCGGAGTTCATCCGCCAGACGCTCAGTGCTGCGGTCGCAGGCGAGGCGGCGGTTCGTCCGAGCGGCATCGCCGTGTTCGACGGGCCGACGGACCTGGCCGCGGACGCCGACCGGTATCTGGGCGACGGCTTCGGCGCCGAGTGATCGTGATCGACACATCCGTCGTGGTCGCCGCGATGAACCGTCGCGACGACCACCATCGGTCGGTCGTGGAATGGATGGAGCGGGCCGAGGGCGCGCTCATCACCTCACCGCTCGCGCTGGCCGAGATGGACCATCTCGTCACGCGCCACGGCGGACTCGCGGCTGCGCAGCG
>DATHJG010001193.1:0-3011 GCA_035489875.1 Solirubrobacteraceae bacterium
GGTTGCCGTCGACGCCGTAGCGGTTCCAGGTGGAGGGCGGGCCGTCGCGGGTGTTGAACTGCATCGGTCCGGCGCAGCAGCCATAGGAGTTCACGCCCGCGCGCACGCCGGGGGCGCTGGAGCGTCCGTGGTCGGTCTCGATCGAGCCGATCCCGGCGAGCACGTGCCACGGCACCCCGTACTCGCGGCCCGCCCGCTGGTAGAGGGTCAGGTACTTCGCCGGGATGCCGTGGTCGGCATTGGCGCTCGGCACGGCCTGCGCCCGGTTCCCCGAGCAGGTGCTCTGGCCGATCAGCACGGAGAGGATCGAGATCACCGACGCGACCACCAACAGCAGCGCGGTGCCAGCGACGGCGCCGATCGTGAGCGCGCCGGACGGCTTGACGACGCTCGCGGGCACGGGCGGCTACGCGTCGCCGATGCGCGTCACGACCCAGCGCGCGCCGCGGCATTCGAGGTACAGCTGCAGCGGGTACGGCGGGCCGCCTCGTTCTTTCACCGTGGCGATGGCACGAGCGCTTCCTGGTGAGCGGAGCGTGGCGCGCAGGTTCACGATCCGGGAACGTGACTGCTGCTGCATCGGTGTGACTCGCAGACGGTTGCGCCGCAGTTCGCGCGCCAATCCGCGCGCAGCGAGGTGCCGCAGCGCGGCGACTGAGGCGCGGCCGTGAAGCTGCGCGAGGTAGCCGATCAGGAACTCGCGCGTGCGGGCGCGGACCGCTGCGGGTACCGGCGACGCCGTCGGCGTCAGCGGCGTGGACGGAGCCGGCGATCGCTGCTGTGGAGGCGTGGTCGTCTGGGGCGACGCCACTGGCGCTCGCGCCTTGGAGCGCTGCTCGACAGAGCCGGCCGCGCTCAAGACCGTCGCGGCGCCGGCCGACACCGCGAGCAGCGCGACCATCGCACTGACCAGGCGACGTCGCGCGCGAAAGCGTCCCATGTCGGCAGATAGCGCCCGCGGCACGCCGCGCCTGCCCGTCGCCAGTCAGCGAGCTCGGCGCTCGGCGGAGAGCGAGCGCCGGCGGGGACTGCTGGGCGACGCCCAGACCGAGCCGCGAGCCCGACGGCTGCCAGCGAATCCGATCCCTGGGAGCGGCAGCGAGTCCGAGCCGTAGAATCGGCCCGGTGGCCGCGCTCGGCGTCGTGGATCGCGCTCTGGATGGCACGCCGCTGTATGCCGCGCGCGGCGAGCTGCCCATCGACGTCGACGAGCAGCGCGTGCAGTGCCACCTGTGCGGCGGCTGGTATCGCGCCTTGGGCTCCAGCCACCTGTCGCGCACGCACGGCGTCACGGCGGACGAGTACCGCGAGCTGGTCGGGTTGCGCCCGCGCCACCCGCTGTGGGCGCCCGACCTCATCGACGAGCAAGGCGAACGGCTGCGCGCCCGCCTCGCCGCCGAGCCGCGGCTGCGGGTCGCGATGGCCAAGGGCCACGCGCGCGCACAGCGCGGCGAACTGCAACGCGAGGCCACCTCGCGGCTCGCCCAGCGGCTGACCAGCCTCGAGCGCGAACGTCAGCTCGCCGTCGGGGCGCGCGGCTCGGCAACGGCCGCGCGGCAGCATTCCGCCGGCGCCGCGAGCTACGTGCGCTGGCGCTCGGCTTCGCCGGCCTAGACGCCTACTACCGGCGCCGCTACGGCGACGAGCGGCTCCGGCTCGACGAGCTCGCCGCCGAGCTTGGCTGCGCCGAGAGCGCCGTTCGCGGCGACCTGCGGCGACTCGGCCTCGGTCCTGACCGGACGCGCTCACACGGGGCGCGCGGGGACCTCGAGCGTTGAAATCCTCACTTGCCGGTGGGACCGTCGCGCTTGCCACCGCGTCGATGGCGCGGATATCAAGCCGGTGGTCGTAGTCACCAGGCGGGCTATCGCAGGCCCGCGGCTACGTTCACCGCGCGCCGGTGGCTCGCGAGCTTGTACCACGCAGCTCCTGGTGCTTCCTGGCGATGCCGTCCAGCCCGGCGAATCTCGGTCGACCGACCGCTACTGCCAAGGGCCGTCCGTTGGCCCGGCCGCCGCGGCGACGTAGCCGGCCAAGGACCCGCGTCCGCGTGCACGCGGAAAGCAGAATGAGCACTCAGTGCCAGCGTCCGCGGCGTCCTGCATCGGTGACGGAACCGCGCCGCCGGGTGCGGCGCTAGGTCGTTCGGGCCGGGCCGTCCTCCGGCGATGGCGTGGCCGGGGCGTCTGGCACGACGTAGGCGAACGGCGCGGCGGGCGGCACGAAGCCCGTGGGGTCGGGTCCTGCGAGCGCCCCGGCGTCCGGCACGACGTAGGCGAACGGCGCGGCGGGCGGCACGAAGCCGGTCGGATCGGTCATGCGTCCCACCTCTCGGGCCGGATCAGGTGGTAGTTCGTGCGGGCCTGGTAGTCGATCGCGATCTGCAGCATCTTCTCCTCGGTCCACGGCGCGCCGATGATCTGCATCCCGACCGGCATGCCGGTGTCGGGGCTCAGGCCGCCGGGGATCGACATCGCCGGGAAGCCGGCCCCGTTCCAGTAGCTGCGCACGGTGCCGGGGCCGAAGCGGCTGACGTCGCCGGTCTCGTCCGGGCCGCCGCTGCCGCGCAGCGGCGTCTCCAGCACCTGGCTGGGCATGAGGATCGCGTCGATCCGGGTCTCGGCGAACAGCGCGTTCAGCGACGCCACCCACTCGCCCCTCGCCACCTGCGCCTCGTAGAGCGCAAGCGCGGTCACCTTGTTCGCGTCGGCCTGGTTGCTGGCGGCCGCGGTCCGGTTGAAGAGCGTGTAGAGGTGTCCCTTCGCCGCAAAGAGGTCGCGATGCAGCAGCACCGCCTCGGGAACCGGTCCGGGCGTTGCCGGCTGCTCCGGCAGAGTGACTTCGACGATCTCCGCGCCCAGTGCCTTCATCACGGCGACGAAGCGCTCGAAGATCGCCTTGACGCCGGGCGCCAGCGTGCCAGACGGCGGTAGGTTCGGCGTGAGTGCCAACCGCAGGCCGCGCAGCGGCTTGGAGCCGCGGCGCGGCTCAAGCGGATACCGGCTCGGGGG
>DATHJG010001194.1:0-10481 GCA_035489875.1 Solirubrobacteraceae bacterium
CGACCCTTGAAATACCAGGGGTATTCCTGCGGGTCTGCGTCCTTGCCTGGCGGCGCCGGCGACCGGTCTTTCGGGCGCAACGCCACGAGAAGACCCACTAACCGCCGATCCTCGACATGGAGCGCGGCGGCTGGACGAACCCCGGCTCGCCGACGTGGTGCTTGAGCTCCTTGCGCCAGACGGCGTCGCGCACGATCTCCTCGACCTCGGCGTCGGTCGCGCCGTCGCGCAGCGGTGCGCGCAGGTCGGTCTCGTTGAGCGAGAACAGGCACGTGCGCAGCATGCCCTCGGCGGTCAGGCGGATGCGGTTGCAATCGCCGCAGAACGGCTCGGTCACGGGGGAGATGAAGCCGATCTCGCCCTTGCCGTCGGCGAACCGGTAGCGCCGCGCGGTGCCGTGACGCTCGCGCCCGAGCGGGACCAGCTCGTACTCGGTCTCGATGATCGCCTTGATCTCCGCGCTCGGCAGCACCTTCGCCATGTCCCACGCCTGGTCGGCGTCAAGCGGCATGAACTCGATGAACCGGACCTCGTAGGGCTCCTCGCGCGCGAACTGCGCGAACCGCAGCACCTCGTCCTCGGTGAACCCGCGCAGCGCCACGGCGTTGACCTTGATCGGCCGCAGCTCGGGATGCGCCTGGGCGGCCTGCAACCCCGCCAGCACGCGGTGCAGCGCGTCACGCCGGGTGAGCTGGAAGAAGCGGTCCGCGGCCAGCGCGTCGAGCGAGACGTTGACGCGGCGCAGGCCGGCGGCGACGAGGTCGGCGACCTGCGCCTCGAGCAGGTAGCCGTTGGTGGTGAGGGAGAGGTCGTGGACGCCGGGGATCGCGCTGATCGCCTCGACCAGGCGCCACAGCTCCTTGCGCACGAGCGGCTCGCCGCCGGTGAGGCGGACGTCGTGGACGCCCATCTCGCTCAGGATCCGCACGAGCCGCGCGATCTCCTCGTAGGTGAGCAGCGCGTCGCGCTGCAGCCAGGGCAGGCCCTCGGCCGGCATGCAGTACTGGCAGCGGAAGTTGCAGCGGTCCGTGACGGAGATGCGCACGTCGCCGATCGGCCGCCCGTGGCCGTCGATCAGCGGGTCTCGCGTGGCGATCCTCATGCGCGGTGGAAGTCCGACTTTCCGCCGGTCTTGTCGAGCAGCTCGATCCGCTCGATCACGACGCCCGGCTCGATGCCCTTGACCATGTCGTAGACGGTCAGCGCGGCCACGCTGCAGGCGACCATCGCCTCCATCTCCACGCCGGTGCGGTCCGCGCAGCGGGCGACCGCGACGATCGTGACCGTGCCGGCGTCCGCGTCGATCTCGATCTCGGGGTCGACGTGGGTGAGCGGCAGGGAGTGCGCGAGCGGGATCAGCTCGTCGGTGCGCTTGGCGGCCTGGATCGCGGCGATCCGCGCGACGGCGGCGACGTCGCCCTTGGGGTTGTCGCCGCGCCGGACGCGGGCGGCGGCGTCCGGCGACATGCGCACGACTGCGCGGGCCCTGGCGTACCGCTCGGTGGCCTGCTTGGCGCTCACGTCGACCATGCGCGCGGTTCCGGCGGCGTCGAGATGGGTGAGCTCCGCCTCCATGACTTCACAGCGTACCGGCGTCTCGCGCCCCCGCGCCTAGACTGCCGCCCATGGTCGTCTCCGTCCGACTCTTCGCCGGCCTGCGCGAGCGCGCGGGGGCGTCGCACGTGGACGTGGAGCTCCCCGACGACGCCACGGTCGGCGACCTGCTGGCGGCGATGGAGCTGGCGCCGCGCTCCTGCGTGGCCGCGATCAACCGGGAGTACGCGGACGCGGCGGCGCGGATCGCGCCCGGCGACGAGGTCGCGCTCGTACCGCCGGTGAGCGGCGGTGCCGGCGCCGTGCGGCGCGTCCGGGTGACCGGGGAGCCGCTCGACGTGGCGGCGCTGTCGGCGGCCGTGCGCGACCCGCGGGCGGGCGCGGTCGTGCTGTTCGAGGGCGTCACGCGCGACGTGGCGGAGCTCGACTACGAGGCGTACGTGGAGATGGCGGAGCCGAAGCTGACCTCGATCGCGGAGCAGGAGGCGGCGCGCCACGGGCTGTGCGCGGTCGCCGTGGAGCACCGCGTGGGCACGGTGCCGCTGGGCGAGCCGAGCGTGATCGTGGCCGCGAGCGCGGCGCACCGGGGCGAGGCGTTCGCGGGCGCCCGCGCGGTGATCGACCGCGTCAAGGCGGAGGCGCCGATCTGGAAGGTCGAGGTCGACGGCGCGGACCGCCGCCGGGTGGAGGGCACCCTCCCACCCACGGGGTCAGACCCCCTTTAGTATTGGTCAACGAGGGCGAGTGCTGGCTGCGCGGCGGGTTCGCGGTCGGCCGGCAGTGCGTGTCCGACCGTTTCGAGCCGGTAGACGTTGGCGAGCTCGACGGGCTGGCGGCCGTCGAGCGCGCGCTGCGCGAACTCGGCGAGGTCACCGGGTCCGGCGGAGATCCCGATGCGCGGGAGGCCAGGCCCGTTGGCGCGGGAGAGGGCGGTGACGATCATTCCGTGGCGTGCGGCGGCGGTGATGAAGTACGGCTCACCGAAGCTGACGAGGTCGACGAACAGGTCGACATCGGGCGGGGACGCGAGCGCGTCGGCGAGCGGACTGGCGGTCGTGTACTCGATCGTGTCGGCGGCGCCCAGCGAGCGCACGTAGTCGTCGTCCTCGGGCGTGGCGCCGGCGATCACGTGGGCGCCGGCCTCGGCGAGCAGCGGCACGATCACCGTCCCGGCGCTGGAGGTCGCGCCGATCACCAGCGCGGTCTGACCCGGCTGCAGCTTGGCGGCGCGCATGATCGTCTTGGCGGTGAGGCCGCCCTCGGCAAGCGCGGCCGCCGCGAGCGGATCGAGGCCCTCGGGCCGGCGCTCGACGTGCGGTCCGTCGGCCCTTGTCCGGGCGCAGGGGACCTGGACCCAGGACCAGGATCCAGCCGGGAAGTGGCCGAAGACCTCGTCGCCGACCGCAAAGCGGGTGACGCGGTCGCCGGCGGCGATCACGGTGCCGGCCGCGCCCAGGCCACATCTGCCCGCAGCACCCGGCGCAGCGAGCTGCGACACGGCGTCCGTGCCGAGCGCCTGGTCGACGTAGCTCAGGCCGCAGGCCTGCAGGCGGACCAGGATCTCGCCGGGACCCAGCGGCGACGGCGGCTCCCACGACAACTCACGAACCTTCCGATGCAACTCGGTGATGCCTGCCCGGCTCACAGGGTGGCTTCCATTACGTGTGGGCTCGCTCCCCAGCCCGACTTCCAGACCCCGGCCATTACGGAGGGATGGCATGGTGCTGCTCCTTCGGTTGTTGGCACGCATCACGGTCGGGCCGCGGCCGATGCGTCGCACCCGTGCATGCCCTGGTCCGCGCCCTGGTCGTCGGGCGGAGACGCGGGCACGTCCGCGGTCAGCACGCGGACACCCCGTCGCTAACGTGACCTCCATGCTGCGCGGCCGGTGGAGCGAGAGCGAAGTCCTCAGCGGGCTCTTGGACGCGACACGGAGCGGGCAGAGCGGGGCGCTGGTCGTCCGCGGTGAGGCCGGGGTCGGCAAGACGGCGCTGCTCGAAGACGCGATCGCGTCGGCGTCCGACCACGGGGTCGTGCGCGGCATCGGCGTCGAGTCCGAGATGGAGCTCGCCTACGCCGCGTTGCAGCAGGTGTGTGCGCCACTGCTCGATCGGCTCGAGGGCCTCCCGGGCCCGCAGCGTGATGCGTTGGGCACCGCGTTCGGCTTGCGGGACGGAGCCGCTCCGGATCGCTTCCTGGTCGGCCTGGCGTTGCTGGGGCTGCTGTCCGAGGCGGATCAGGAGCGGCCGTTGCTGTGCGTGGTCGACGGTGCGCAGTGGCTGGACCGGGCGTCGGCGCAGGCGCTCGCGTTCGCGGCGCGCCGGCTGTGCGCGGAGTCGGTCGCGCTGGTGGTCAGCACCCGCGCGACCGAGGACGAGTTCCGCGGGCTCCCGGAGCTGGTGGTGGGTGGTCTGCCGGACGACGCCGCGCGCGCGCTGCTGGACTCGGTGATCCCGGGGCCGCTGGACGCGCTCGTGCGCGAGCGGCTGATCGCCGAGACGGGCGGCAATCCGCTGGCGCTGCTGGAGCTGCCGCGCGGGCTCACGCCCGCGCAGCTGGCGGGCGGCTTCGGGGTCGACGGCGCCATGCCGCTCGCCGGCCGCATCGAGGAGAGCTACCGGCGACGGCTGCAGGCGCTGCCGACGGACACGCAGCGGCTCGTGCTCGTCGCCGCCGCCGAGCCCGTCGGGGACCCGGCGTTGGTGTGGCGCGCGGCCGACGACCTGGGCATCGCGCCCGCGGCCGCGGCGGCCGCGGAGTCCGACGGGTTGCTGGTGCTCGGTGCGCGCGTGCGGTTCCGTCAACCGCTTGCGCGCTCGGCGGTCTACCACGCGGCGTCCGCAGCCGATCGCCGCAGCGTCCACCACGCCCTGGCCGAGGCGACCGACCCGGAGCTGGACCCAGACCGGCGCGCCTGGCACCGAGCGCAAGCGGCGGACGCGCCGGACGAGGATGTCGCCGAGGAGCTGGAGCGCTCGGCCGGTCGTGCGCAGGCGCGCGGCGGGCTCGCCGCCGCCGCCGCGTTCCTGACGCACGCGGTGCGCCTGACGCCCGACCCCGCGCGCCGCGGCGAGCGCGCGCTGGCCGCGGCCCAGGCGGCGCTACTGGCCGGGGACGCCGAGGCCGCGACCGAGATGCTGGCCATTGCGCAGGCAAGCCCGCTCGATGCGCTCGGCCGCGCGCGCGTCGATCTGCTCCATGCCCGCATCGCGTTCGCGTCCAATCGCAGCCGCGAGGCGCCCCGGCTGCTGCTCCGCGCCGCCAAGGAACTCGAGCCGCTCGACGCCCGGCTCGCGCGCGAGACGTATCTCGAAGCGTTCGCTGCGGCGTTGTTCGCCGGCCATCTCGCGCAGGAGGTCGGTCTGCCCGATGTGGCACGCGCCACCCGCGCCGCACCCCCGGCGTTGTCGCCTCAGCAGCCGAGCGACCTGCTGCTCGACGGCCTCGCATTGCTGTTCACGGAGGGCTACGCGGCCGGGGCGCCGGCGCTGCACCGGGCGCTGCGCGCGCTCTGCGGCCACCACACCGCCGACGAGGACGGCCTCCGGTGGCTCTCGCTCGCGGGCGTCACCGCCGCCGACCTGTGGGACGACCACAGCTGGCAGGTGCTCTCGGACCGCCACGTGACGCTCTGCCGTGACGCCGGCGCCCTCAGCGAGCTTCCCATCGCGCTCACCTCCCGCGCCCAGTTGGAGCTGTTCGCCGGCGACCCGCCGGCCGCGGCTGCCCTCGTGCAAGAACTGGACGCGGCCACGGGGTTCACCGAAAGCCGGCTGCCACCGTACGGGGCGATCAGCGTCGCGGCCTTGCGGGGCCGCGAGCCCGACGTCGCGGAGCGGCTCGACGCGGCGTTGCACGACATCGTGTCACGGGGCGAGGGAAGCGCCGTGACCCACGCCCATTGGGCCCGTGCGGTGCTCTACAACGGCCTCGGCCGCTACGAGCAGGCGGCTTCGGCCGCGCAAGAGGCGGCCGCCCACGCCCCAGGCATGTCCCCAGGCCACAACTGGGGGCTGCTCGAACTGGTCGAGGCCTCGGCACGGAGCGGACAGACCGAGCGCGCTGCCGACGCGCTGGAGCGCCTGTCGGCGACCACCCGCGCCGCCGGCACCGATTGGGCGCTCGGCGTCGAAGCCCGCGCACGGGCGCTGCTCAGCGAGGGTCCCGCCGCCGAGCGCCTGTACCGCGAGGCGATCGAGCGCCTCGCCCGCACCCGCGCCCGGACCGCGCTGGCCCGCGCCCACCTGCTCTACGGCGAGTGGCTGCGCCGCGAGCGCCGCCGCACCGACGCGCGCGAGCAGCTGCGCACCGCCTACGAACTGTTCGCGACGATGGGCGCCGCGGCGTTCGCCGACCGCGCCGCGCGCGAGCTCCTCGCCACCGGAGAGACCGCCCGCCGTCGCACCCCCGAGACCCGCGACCAGCTCACCGCACAGGAGGCGCAGATCGCGCGACTCGCACGCGACGGCCTCTCCAACCCCGAGATCGGCGCTCGCCTCTTCCTCAGCCCCCGTACCATCGAGTGGCACCTACGCAAGGTGTTCGCCAAACTCGGCATCAGCAGGCGCACGGAGCTCGAGAACTCACTGACCGGCGACGGCGACACAACGCCGGCCACACCCACCTGATCGCAGTCGGCCTCCCGCGGCACTTCTAAGGGGTCCTGAGCCGCGTGCCTATGCAATGCTCAGGCAATGACCGATCTCACCCTTGGCGAGGCGGCGCACGCGATCGGCGTGAGCGCCGACACGCTGCGCCGCTGGGACCGCGCCGGCAAGCTCCGCACCGTCCGTGACGACCGCAACCGGCGCCGGGTGCCGGAGGCCGAGGTGGCGCGGCTGAGCGGCCGCCCGCAGCGCCACGGGGCGGGGGACGGGCTCTCCGTCCGCAACCGCTTCCCGGGCGTGGTGCGCTCGGTCGAGGTCGACGGCGTGATGGGGCTCGTGGAGATCGAGGCCGGTCCGTTCCTCGTCACCGCGGCGGTGACGCGCGACGCGGTGGAGGAGCTGGGGCTCGCGCCGGGCGTGCGCGCGACGGCGGCCGTGAAGGCGACGTCGGTGATGGTGGAGCGGGGCGGATGAAGCGGGTCGTGCTCGTCGCAGGCGCCGCGCTCGCGCTGGCCGGCTGCGGCGACGACGGCACCGTGTCGGGCGGCCAGCAGGCCGCGCGGCCGCAGGTGGTCGTGTCCGCGGCGTCGTCGATGAAGGACGCGCTGACGACCTGCTCACCCGACTTCGAGGCCGGCGACCTGCGGCTGCAGTTCGCCGGCTCGGACGAGCTCGCCGCGCAGATCCGCCAGGGCGCCCCGGTGGACGTGTTCGCCGCGGCAAACACCAAGCTGCCCGCCGCGCTCGTGGCGGAGGGGAAGCTCGAGGCGCCGGTCGAGTTCGCGTCGAACCGGCTCGTGCTCGCGGTCCCGGCCGGCGACGGCAAGGTGACGTCGCTGGAGGATCTTGAGCCGCCGGGGGTCAAGCTGGTGATCGGCGCCGAGGGCGTGCCCGTGGGCGATTACACGCGCGGGGTGATCGAGCAGCTCGGGCCGGAGCGGAGCGCCGCGATCCTCGCCAACGTGCGCTCCAACGAGCCCGACGTCAAGGGCGTCGTGGGCAAGCTCACGCAAGGCGCAGCCGACGCCGGCTTCGTCTACGTGACCGACGTCGAGGCCACGGACGGCAAGCTGAAGGCGATCGAGCTGCCCGGGGACCTCGACGCCACCGCGACGTATGCTGCCGGCGTGGTCGGCGCCGCGCGCGAGCCGGAGGCAGCGGAGGCGTTCGTCGACGACCTGCTCGCCGGCGGCTGCCACGACGCGCTGATCGCGGCGGGCTTCGGCGAGCCGTGAGCCGCGGCTGGTTCGCCGTGGCGCTGGCGCTCGCCCTGGCGATCGTGCTGACGTTCCTCACGCTGCCGATCGTCGCGATCTTCGTCCAGCAGCCGCCCGGCGAACTGGTCTCGGCGCTGGGGAAGGAGGGGGCGCTCGACGCGCTCTGGCTGTCGCTGCGCACGACGGCGGCGGCGGTCGCGTTCATCCTCGTGGTCGGCACGCCGGCGGCGTATCTGCTCGCCACCCGGCGGTTCCGCGGCCGGGCGGCGGTCATCACGCTGATCGAGCTGCCGCTCGTGCTCCCGCCGGCCGTGGCGGGCATCGCGCTGCTGGCGGTGGCGGGCGACCTGCACCTCGGGCTGTCGCTGACGACCGCCGGCGTGGTCGTCGCGCTCACGTTCGTCTCCGCGCCGTTCTACCTGCGCCAGGCGATCGCGGCGTTCGAGGCGGTCGACCCGACGCTGCTGGACGCGTCGCGCACGCTCGGCGCCTCGGCGGCCCGGACGTTCTGGCGGATCGCGATCCCGACGGCGCTGCCCGGACTGGTGGCCGGCACGGCGCTGGCCCTGGGCCGCGCGCTGGGCGAGTTCGGCGCGACGCTGATGTTCGCCGGCTCGTTCCAGGGCATCACGCAAACGGTCCCGCTCGCGATCTACGACCGCTTCGCGACGGACTTCACCGACGCGCTCGCGCTCTCCGCGGTGCTGGTGGCCGTCTCGGCGGCGATCCTGCTGGCGGTCAAGCTCGTCCGCGGCCCGGACGTCTTAGGCGGCGCGGCGCGTTGAGGCCATGACCGCGCCGCACACGGACGCACCCCCCGGCCGATCCCGGCGGCGCGGCCCGTTGACGCCATGACGGCCCCGCAGACAGACGCACACGCCGGGCACGCACCCTCCGGCCGATCCCGGCGGCGCGGCCCCTTGACGCCATGACGGCCCCGCACACCGACGCACCCGCGGGGCACGCGCCCTCGGCGCAACCAGCCGGGCTGCTCGTCGAGGCGCGCACCAGGCTGGGTGAGCTCGAGCTCGACGTGTCGCTGCGCGTCGCGCCCGGCGAGTGCCTCGCGCTGGCCGGGCCGTCGGGCGCGGGCAAGACGAGCGTGCTCCGGACGGCCGCCGGGCTGCTGCGGCCGGCCGCGGGGCGCGTCGAGTGCGGCGCCGAGCTGTGGCTCGACACGGCCCGCGGCGTCGACGTCCCCACCGAGCGCCGGCGCTGCGGATACCTCTTCCAGGAGTACGCGCTATTCGGCCACCTGTGCGCGTGGCGCAACGTCGCGTATGCGCTGCACGAGACGCCGCGCGGGGAGCGCGAGCGCCGGGCGCGGGAGCTGCTCGACCGCTTCGGGCTCGCCGCGCGCGCCGACGCGCGTCCCGGCACGCTCTCGGGCGGCGAGCGCCAGCGCGTCGCGCTCGCCCGTGCGCTGGCGCGGCGCCCCGCGGCGCTGCTGCTCGACGAGCCGCTCTCCGCGCTCGACGCCCGCACGCGCGCCGCCGCCGGCCGCGAGCTGGCCGGCGTGATCCGCGATGCGGGCGTCCCGGTCCTCCTCGTCACGCACGACTTCGCCGAGGCCGCACTGCTCGGCGACCGGGTCGCGGTGATGGACGGCGGCCGGGTGCTGCAGGAGGGGTCCGCCTCGGGGCTGGCCGCCGCGCCGGCGTCCGCGTTCGTCGCCGACTTCACGGGCGCCGTGGTGCTGACCGGCGAGGCGCGCCGCGGACCGGAGGGCGTGACGCTCGTCGCGCTCGACGGCGGCGGCGAGCTGACCGCGCTGGAAGGCGAGCCGGGCCCGGTCGCGGTCAGCGTCTACCCGTGGGAGATCGCGCTCGCGCGGCCGGGCGAGGTCGCGCACGACTCCGCCCGCAACCACCTCGACGTCGACGTCCTCTCGGTCACGACGGTCGGCACGCGCGTCCGGGTCGGGCTCGCGGCGCCGCAGCCGCTCACGGCGGAGCTGTCGGAGGCCTCGATGCGCGCGCTCGAGCTGACGCGCGGGGGACGGGCGGTCGCGTCGTTCAAGGCGTCCGCGACCCGGGTGCTTCCGCGCTAGCGGCGTGCTCCGGATCAGCCGGTACACTTGCGCTCCCAGTAGCCAAATTCGGTTAGTCAGGAGCTTGCAAGTGTCGTCGGTGAAGCCCTACGTGATGGTCGACAGCGCGAACGCCTTCGGCGAGTTCATCAAGAGCGCCTTCGACGCCGAGGTGTCCAACGTCGTGCCGTTGCCCACGGATCCCGAGCGGGTGATCCACGCCGAGGCGCGGATCGGTACGGACGTGCTCTTCTTCGCCGACTCCGGGCCCGACGGTGGGCGGTGCCTGCGCTCACCGACCGAGCCGGTGCACGTCCAGCTGTGGGCGACCGTGCCGGACGCCGACGACACGTACGCGCGGGCGGTGGCCGCCGGCGCGACACCGGCCATGGAGGTCACCGCCCAGGACGACGGCGGCCGGGCAGGGGGCGTCGTCGACCCGTTCGGCACGCTGTGGTGGGTCAACACCCCCGCCTGAGGCTCGGGCACATGTCAGCGGTTCGACTGCTCGTGCTCGGCGCGGTGCGACGGCGAGGCCGGGCTCACGGCTACCAGGTGCGCGCCGACCTGGAGTCCTGGGGCGCACATGAGTGGTCCAGCGCCACCTCGGGCTCCGTGTACCACGCGCTCAAGGCGATGACCGGACGGGGTCTCTTGCTCATGCACGACACCACGCCGAGCGAGGCCGGCGGGCCGCCGCGCATGGAGTACGAGCTGACCGCGGAAGGCGAGCAGGCGTACACCACGCTGCTCCGCGGCGCGCTCGCCAGCCGCGATCCGCGCCTCGACCTCCTCGCCGCCGCGGTGGGCCTCATCGACGATCTCCCGCGCGCCCAGGCCATCGACCTCCTGCAGCGGCGCGCGGAGGCGATGGACGAGTGGCGAGCGAACATCGCCGCCCACCTGCCGCCGGACGCCGATCTGGAGACCTGGGGCCCGGTCGGCGAGGTCATCGGGTTGTGGCTGCACACTGCCGAGAGCCGCGCGACGTGGACGCAGCGACTGATTGGGCGCCTCGAGGACGGTGCGTTCCGCATGGCCGGCGAGACCTAGCGGTCAGCGGGGATGGAGGAG
>DATHJG010001195.1:0-2281 GCA_035489875.1 Solirubrobacteraceae bacterium
AGTTGCCGTAGATCTCGTTGTCCTCCACGATGTTGCGCCGCCCGGCGAGCAGCAGGATGCCGGTGCCGACGGGCACCAGCGTCGCGGTCCCCTCGGTCGGGATCTTGAACGGCGCGCCCTTGTGGAAGTCGTAGTTGTTCCAGAAGATCTCGTTGCCGCGGATGATGTTGTCCTCCGCGGGCGGGAACTTCTCGGAGTCCATCGCGTTCGGGGCCAGCCCGACCGCGTTGTTGTAGAAGCGCGACGTCGTGATCGTCACGTAGCGCATGTTGGTGCCGCTCCAGCCGAGCGGGTTGCCCCACGAGTCGATGTTCTCCACGATCGACCGGATCGGCTTGACCTGCGCCGGCGTCTGCCCGATGTAGAAGCCCGCGTCGTTGTTGTAGTAGGCCTCCGAGTCGCGCATCGTGCCGCCCTTGGAGTTGAAGGCGTAGATGCCGTAGACGCCGGTCTTGGCGGCGATCAGGTCCTGCGCGGTGTAGCCGACGACATTGACGAAGAAGAAGCCGTTGGCGCTGTAGTTCCGCGCCTTGAAGCCGCGGATCGTGACCTCGTCCGCGCCGTCGACCAGGAAGCCGTTCTGCTTCTTGTCGCGGCCGTCGAGCACGACCTTGGCCGGCGCGCTCGGGTTGCCGAGGATCTTCAGGTAGCTCTTCTTGGCGCCGCGGATCGCGACCGCTTCCCGGTATGTACCGCGCTTGACCTTGACCGTGTCGCCGGCCTTCGACTTGTTGACGGCCGACTGGATCGTCTTGAACTTGCAGCCCTTCTTGCAGACCGTGCGGGTCTTGCCCTTGCCGCTCGGCCTGGGTGTGACCTTGCCCGGGTCCGCGGGCTCGGGGTAGCTCGGCGCCTGCGCAAGCGCCCCGGCTGGGATGAGCAGCCCGGCTGCGAGCGCGGCGACGGCCGCGGTGCGGAATCGCATGCTGCGGTTGACCTCCTCCTCAAGGGCTCGCCATGTACCAGCCCGCCATGCCCGCGTCCTGGTGCGAGAAGACATGGCAGTGGTAGAGCCAGCGGCCCGGGTTGTCCTCGACGAAGCGCGCCGTGATCGACTCGTTTGGCCCCACCGTGGGGGTGTCGACGAACGCGCCGGCGGCGTCCTTCCAGCGGTGTCCGTGGATGTGGAAGTCGTGGAAGTCGTTGTCCATCCCGATCACGTGGAGCGCGACGTCCTGGCCGACGCGCGTCTGGATCGTCGGCGTGTTGCCGGCGGCCGTGCAGCCGTTGATCGCCTGGAACGCGCGCGGGAGCCCGGTGAACGGCGGCAAGAGCTGGTGCAGGAACAGGACCTGCTCTACGTCCGGCGGCTCGGCGCCGCGCTCGCGGATCACGATCGCCCCGAACGCGCCGCGGAACGTGTTGAGCGTGTGGTTCGGGCCGTGGTCGTGGTAGGGCCAGACGCCGACGGAATCCGGCGTGGCCTCCCACGTGTACGTGAACTCCTCGCCGGGCGCGATGAACCCGCCCACGCGCGTGTGCTGGCCGAGGTACACGCCGTCGTAATCGGGCGTGTAGCGCACGCCGTGCGGGTGCATCGTGAGCGCCTGGCCGAGCGTCGTGGCGGCGTTGCGGAAGTGCACGACGAGCGTGTCGCCGACCTCGGCGTACAGCGTCGGGCCGGGCATGAGCGGCGGGCCGTTGGGGGCCGCGAAGCCCGGCTTCATGAGCTGGTAGACCAGCGCGCGGAAGTTGCGCTTGCCCGGGATCGGACGGCCATGCCAGTCGTCGCGGCCGGTCGGCGCGACGTCCCACCCGCGCGTGCGCGCCTGGACCCAGTATTCGCGCTTGCGCCCGCCCGGCTGCGGCTCGGGGGTCGGAAAGGCGAGCGCGTCCTGCGGCGCCGCGCCGGGCGGGCGCGGGACCTGCGCGGCGAGCGCGTCCGCCCGGTCGGCGGCGTTCGGATCGTCGAGCCGCACCTCCTGCCCGCCGATCGTGCACAGGAACGCGGCGCCGGCGGAGAGGCCGAAGAAGGAGCGGCGGGTCGTGCTGCGGTCGGGCATCCTTGGCGGTCAGGCTGCCGACGTCCGGGCGGCAGACGGCGCGAGTCTAGCGGTCGGCTTCACGAGCCGGTAACCGCGCTCGCGCGCCGGCTGCGCGCAGCCCGTATTCTCCCCGCCGAGGCGGCGCCGGATGCGTGCGAGGCGCCGTCACCGGGCAATGCGCCTCTTTCATGACCGAGATGGTGTCCCAGCTCGCCACGCTCCTGGAGCGCTCTCCCGCCGCAGTCGCGTCGGGGCCGGACGCGCGCGTCGCGATCGAGCGTGCGGTCGCCGAGCTG
>DATHJG010001196.1:0-3082 GCA_035489875.1 Solirubrobacteraceae bacterium
CGCTGCGATACGACGTCGTCGCCATCAACTCTCCCTGGTGAGCTCCATGTATGCCTCTTCGAGCGAGGCGCGGTGGGCGGCGAGCTCCGAGAACGGGAGCCCGTGCTCGGACATCAGACCGGCGATCCGCTCTGCCGGCAGCCCTGAGACCGTGAGCGTCTCGCGGTCGGTCGCCGCGACCGTCGCGCCGGCGTTGGCGAGCGCGGTCAGGGCCTCCGACCGCCTGGACGTGCGCACCAGGACCCGGTCCTGCGAGGCGGCCGCGATCACGTCGCGCACGGCGACGTCGGCGATGAGCCGGCCCCGGCCGATCACGACGAGGTGGTCGGCGCTGCCCTCCAGCTCGCTCATGAGGTGGCTGGACACGAGCACGGCGCGCCCTTCCGCGGCCAGCGACCGCAGCAGCTCGCGGATCCAGCCGACGCCTGCCGGGTCCAGCCCGTTGACCGGTTCGTCGAACAACAGCACCGGAGGGTCGCCGATGAGGGCGCCGGCGATGCCGAGGCGCTGGCGCATGCCGAGCGACAGGGCGCCGCCCCGCCGGCCGGCCACGGGAGCGAGCCCGACGAGCTCGATCAGCTCGTCCACCCGGCGCGTGGGCAGGCCGTTGGCCTGCGCGATCCACAGCAGGTGGTCGCGGGCGCGCCGGGCGGGGTGGATCGCGGCCGCGTCCAGGAGCGCGCCGACCTGACAGAGCGGGGTCCGCAGCCGCTCGTAGGGGCGGCCGCCGATGTGCGCAGTCCCTCCATCGGGGCTGTCCAGTCCGAGGATCATCCGGATCGTCGCGGACTTGCCCGCGCCGTTGGGGCCCACGAAGCCGGTCACCTGCCCGGGGCCGACCGTGAACGACAGGCCGTCGACGGCGACGACCGGTCCGTAGCGCTTGCGCAGGTCGCGCACCTCGATGGTTGCGTCCATGGCCGGGGACGCTACGGCTCCGGCCCGTCCGTGTCGTCACGCGGCGGGGCCATCTTCGTCGCCCGCGCCCGGGGGAGCGGCCGCCGCCGGATCCCTCGCACGAGGGACGACGATCCGGCGCCGGTGGGCGACAATGGTGCTCGTGTGGCCGCTGGTCGCCGGCGTCGTGCTCGGCCTCATCGCGTTGATCGAGACCGTGCTGCGCGCGGACGGCTCGGACGTGGTCCTGCCCGTCGCGATGCTGCTGGGCCTGTGCGCCACGGTGCCGCTGGCGTTGGCGCGCAGGCATCCGCTCCCGGCCGCGGCGGCGATCACGGCCGCGACGCTCCTGACGGTTGTCCCGTATGGATCGCCGACCGCCAGCGGCGTGATCGCCCTGCTCGTCGTCTGGTTCCTGCTCGCCCGGCGCCGGGTCCGGCGGGCGCGCGCTCGGGCCGCGGAGCGGGACGCCTCCAGGGAGGCGATGGAGAGCACGCTGCTCGAGCTCACCGCCCGCGGTGAGCGCGCCCGCATCGCGCGGGAGCTGCACGACGTGGTGGCACATCACATCTCGATGATCTCCGTCCAGGCCGAGACGGCCCGGGTCGCCACGCCCGGGATGCCGGAGGAGGGCGCCAAGCGGCTCCTCGCCATCGGCGACACCGCCAGGACGGCGCTCACCGAGATGCGCAGGCTGCTCGGCGTGCTGCGCGAGGACGCCGAGACCGAGCCGACCCGCGCGCCGCAGCCCGGGCTGCAGCAGCTCCTCCAGCTGATCGACGAGACGCGGGACTCGGCCGGCGGGAGCACCCGCCTGATCGTCCGCGGGCACGTCGCCGCGCTCGATCCGGGCGTCGAGCTCGCCGCCTACCGCATCGTCCAGGAGGCGCTGACCAACGCTCGCCGGCACGCCCCCGGCGCCGCCGTGGACGTCGAGGTCGACTACGCCGGCGACGTGGTCCGCCTGTGCGTCCGCGACAGCGGCCCGGGGCCGGGGTCGGGCGCCGCGAGCCGCGGGCACGGACTGCTCGGGATGCGCGAGCGCGTCGCGACCGTCGGCGGCGAGCTGCGGATCGGACCGGCGCCGGTCAGCGGCTTCCTCGTCGAGGCCACGCTCCCCACGGCGAGGATCGCCGGCAGATGAGCCCGGTGCGGATCGTCGTCGTCGACGACCAGGAGGTCGTGCGCGCGGGGTTCGCCGCGCTGCTGGACACGCAGCCGGACCTCACCGTGGTCGCGACCGCGTCGGACGGCGCCGCGGCGGTGCGGGTCTGCCGCGAGCAGCGACCGGACGTCGTGCTCATGGACGTGCGCATGCCGGTCATGGACGGCATCGCCGCGACCCGGGAGCTCACCGCGGACGGGGCGCCACCGCGGATCCTCATGCTGACCACGTTCGACCTCGACGAGCACGTCTACGACGCGCTGGTCGCCGGCGCCAGCGGGTTCCTGCTCAAGGATGCGACGGCGGAGCGGCTGTTCGACGCGGTGCGGGTGGTCGCCGCCGGAGACGCCCTGCTCGCGCCGAGCGTCACCCGCCGCCTCATCGGGGAGTTCGCCAGGCTGCGCCCCCGCCCGGCGCTGCCCACGCTGGCCGAGCTGACGCCACGCGAGACCGAGGTGCTGCGGCTCGTCGCCGAGGGGCTGTCCAACGCGGAGATCGCCGCCCGCCTGGTCGTCGGCGAGGAGACGGTCAAGACGCACGTGAGCCGGATGCTGCGCAAGCTCGGGCTGCGCGACCGGGCCCAGGCGGTCGTGACCGCCTACGAGTCCGGCCTCGTCGTCGCGCGCCGGTGAGCGGCCGGGAATGAGCTAAGGGGTCGCGGAGTCAGAGGTAAGGGGTGGCCCCCCGAAAGAGCGCGCGACTTGCCGATGTGGGGGCCCGACCTCAGGCGTACCTTCGAATACGTCGAACGACCATGAAAGGCACCGCAATGCACGGCTCGCTCCACCTCATCCTCGCAACCGAATCAGATCGCAGCCGCCGCGCGGCCGCCGAGCAGGCCCGTCTGGCCTCGACGCTCCGCCGCCCGTTCGCCGCGATCCGTGGCCGGGCCTCGGCCCGCGCTGCTGCGCACGGCACCCCTCCGCGCGCGGCACCGGGAACGGAGGCCCCTCTCGGTCGCCACCCTGCCGCATCCCTCCGCGGCCGGTGATCGTTCCCCGCCCTGCCGCGCTCCCCTCG